>JBGSJB010000041.1:0-2569 GCA_041742175.1 Pirellulaceae bacterium | reverse complement strand
TCCGTCGATGCTCCAGCGCAACGTGCTGCGAGTTTCACTCCGCACTGCGGCAACCGGCCGTCCTCAGAATACTCCGCTGCGACTGACTTTGCTGCTCGACAACTCCGGTTCCATGGAACGCCCCGACCGACGGCAAGCGATTCGACGAGCCTTCGAAGCACTAGCAAAACAGTTGCAGCCGAACGATCAAGTAACGTTAATCAGTTTCGCTAACACACCGCGTCTGCTGGCCGATCGAGTCAGCGGTGCTAAAGTTGCCGAACTCGTGCGATTAGTTGAAAGCATGCCAAGTGAAGGAGGCACGAACCTCGAAGCCGCTTTGCAACTGGCGACCGCAAAGGCGCGCGAAGGGTCAGTCGGCGAACAGACACCCAGCTCACAGAATCGCATCGTGCTGATGACCGACGGTGCCGTGAACTTGGGAGACGCCGATCCCGACAGCTTAGCGCAATTAGTGCTTCAGATGCGCAGCGCTGGAATCGCTTTTGACGCGGCAGGTATCAGTGCCAAGGACTTGAACGACGAAGTCCTGGAAGCACTAACTCGGCAAGGCGATGGACGCTACTACTTGCTCGATACGGCTGAGCAAGCGAACACTGGCTTCGCCGATCAGATTGCCGGAGCGCTGCGTCCAGCCGCAAAGAATGTCAAAGTTCAAGTCGAGTTCAATCCTGAGCGCGTTGGGAACTACAAACTGCTGTGCTTTGAAAAGCACCTTCTGAAGCAAGAAGATTTTCGCAATGATCAAGTCGATGCAGCAGAGATGGCCGCAGCTGAAGCGGGCGTTGCCATGTATCACTTCGAACCCAAGCCGGATGGACACGGTGACATCGGTTCCGTCTCCGTTCGATTCCAAGATATAGCTAGCGGCATGATGGTCGAGCATCGTTGGCCGATTCCTTACGATCCCAACCCAAATCGAATCGAGCAAGCGACCGCTCAGTTACGAATCGCTACGACCGCAGCGCTGTTCGCGGCAAAACTGCGCGGTGATGCTTTGGGCGAGACCGTTGATTACAAGTCGCTCGCCGAAGTGCTTTCCACTTTGCCGACGAAGTTTGAGCAGGCACCGCGCGTTCGACAGTTACAAAGCATGATCAACGCGGCGCGACAACTGAGCGAACGCTAACCGCGATCAACAAGCAATCCGCACAGACTTATCTGACCAACAGCGAAGACAAATCATGAGATCAATTCAGAACTCACAGAACCGCACCATGAATTCAAAAATGTTTCTCGCGATCTGGGCAATGCTCAGCTATGTGGCAAACTTCAGCACCGCAACGGCTCAACAATCAAACACCCCAACCAATCAGGACGCAACGACCACAATTTTGGTAGGTCCCGCGCGGCCGCCCGAACCCGCATTTCTTTATTCAGTCAATGCACGAGCGATCGTGCAAGTTGATTCAACCGCCATCGAACAATCGATTGAACTCAGCATCAAAGTTGTTCAAGGCAAGCCGACAACGCTGACACTGGGGCTGAACGGTCCAGGTGATGTCGTCGAAGTAACCGGCTAAGCGATCGACTCTTGGTCGGTTCGCAGCAAAGGCAACGAAAGGTATCTCGATCTGCAATTGAAACAATTCGGTGATCAACCGCAAACCGATGAGCTGAGCGCCAAAGCCCAAGTGCGCATCCGCACGAAACATGCTGCCGCGCCTTCCGAGTTTGAATTGGCGCATCTCGCTTCGGGCAAGGCGATCGGATTCGATTCGCAAGTTGAAATCAATTTTGCACCCGAGTTAGCGGGGCGCGTGAACGTAGCCGATGGCTTCGTACCACTCGCCGCTGCGCACGATTCAATGGACCATGCCAACCGCTTTCAAACCTCAACCGGAGGACGCATCGTCATCGGCGTCGCTCGGCGAAGCACTGCACCTCAACCCGTAGAACTGTTCGATGCCGCATTGGTAGGTGAACTCGCTCCAAATTCAAAGTCCGTAGTATTCAGCTTAACTGGCACAGCGCAGGTATCCCAAGCCGGCGCGCGGCTGCGGGTGCTATCTGGTAACGCTGCTTTCAGTGAGTTGCCATCCTCGTCGGATTATCGCTTGGAACTGGTTAACTCCGAAACGAATCCAGCTTACGACCTCGTGTTTCCAGAGGTCGGCAAATTTGCAATCGACCTGAGTTTCGTCGCCGGAGTAACGACTCCCGATGCGAACTGGCGGAGCATCGATTTGACAGTTGCTGCAAGCGCAGTGGTACCGCTCACGCTAAAGGGTTTCAACTCGGAAATTGAATTTCGACGCGAACCGCAATCGATCGTTCCAGTCTCGGAAGCTTCGGCGCTGCGTGGATTTCTCCCAGCGACCGGCCGCGTGCATCTACAGTGGAAGAATGCACAAAGTTCCAATGAAGGCAAGCTCTTCTACACAACGACCGCTCACGTCGAAGCACAAGTGGGTACAGGTCTCCTTCGCCAAGACCATCAGTTGACTTATCAAGTTCTGCAAGGACAGCTCAAGTCGTTGAGTATCCAGTTGTTTGGTCCTGGCGAAATCATCGACGTACAAGGAAGCAATCTCGTCGGTTGGAAAGTTCAGGGCGAAGGAGCTGAGCA
>JBGSJB010000040.1:0-10685 GCA_041742175.1 Pirellulaceae bacterium | reverse complement strand
CGCCATGTCACGTCGTGAGAACACCCATCGTATGGCTGACGCTAACAAGGCGTTCGCTCACTTCGCTTGGTAATTCGTTCGACAGAAAATTCAGAGCCGCGTTGTGCACATTGGTGAGCTACGTGGCTCTTTTTCTGCGCCGAATGAAAGCTGATTTCTTCCCACATTCCTCTTTGTTTACTTAAGAACTATTTCAAGGCCTCTGAAATGGCTCGCGCACTCGAAGCACTTCGCAACATCGGCATCATCGCGCACATCGATGCTGGTAAGACGACTGTCACCGAACGAATGCTCTACGTCAGCGGAGCCAAACACCGCGCAGGCGGCGTCGACGAAGGTACCACTGAAACGGATGATGACCCCGAAGAACAAGAACGCGGCATTACGATCTACTCCGCGTGCGTGACCTTCCGCTGGGGCGAGTACATCGTCAACCTGCTCGATACTCCTGGACACGTCGACTTTACTGCAGAAGTTGAACGCTGCTTGCGCGTGCTCGACGGTGCGGTCGTGGTCTTCAGCGCACGCGAAGGTGTTGAAGCGCAAAGCGAAACGGTGTGGCGTCAAGCCAATAAGTATCAAGTACCGCGCATCGTGTTCATCAACAAACTCGACCGCGAAGGAGCCGATTTCTATCGCGTGATGGAAGACATCGCCGCGCGGCTCAACGCAACGCCCGTCGCCATTCAGATCCCTGCCGGCCAAGGTCCAACGCACACCTCGGATCCGTTTACCGGTGTGATCGACTTGATCGATATGCAATTCATTCGCTTCTCGAAAGAGGACGATGGCAAGCAAGCGTTGAAGGAACCGATTCCTGAGGAATTAGTTGAGGACGCCCAGGGCTGGCGCGACGTCATGCTCGAAGCCCTCTACGGCATCAGCAACGAACTGGCAGAACTCGCTCTCGAAGAGAAACCGATCCCTCCCGAACTGATTCGTAAAGCACTCCGCGAAGGTTGCATCAGTATGCAGATCCAACCGGTGCTTTGCGGTTCCGCTTTGCACGGTATGGGAATCCAACCGTTGCTCGACGGAGTTGGTTATTACTTGCCCAGTCCACTTGATCGTCCGCCAGTCGTCGGCGTCGATCCGAAGAAACGCGACAAGCAACTCGAACGCACTCCGTCAGCCAAAGATCCGTTCTGTGCGCTGGTCTTCAAAATCTTGCCAGCCAAAACCGGTGACCTGTATTGGATTCGCGTTTACTCAGGAACACTCGAAGCCAACTCGCGAGTCTACAATCCGAATCGAGACAAGAAAGAAAACGTCGCTCAGTTGTGGCAGATCCATGCGACGAAAAAAGAGCGTCAAGGCCAAGTGCAAAAACTGGAATGCGGCGACATTGCCTGCGCGATCGGTCCACGCCTGTCGATTACTGGCGACACACTGTGCGATACACGCGAGATGATTGAGTTGCCCAGCATTCAGTTCGCCCAAGCTGTGATTTCGATGGCGATCGAACCAGAAAACGCAACCGAGCGTAAAAAGTTGTCCGAAGTGCTCGATATGCTCAAGCGACAAGATCCGACCTTCAACGCTATCGAAAACGAAGAGTCCGCGCAAACGCTGATTTGCGGCATGGGCGAGTTGCACTTGGATGTTATCAAACATCGTTTGACGCGCGATTTCAACTTGAACGTCAAGTTCTACAAGCCGCGCGTAAACTATCGTGAAACAATCAGTAGCAAGACGGAAGTCATCGGCCAGTGCAATCGTCAGATTGGCGCAACGCAAATGTTCGCCCGCGTCAAGTTGTTGTTCGAGCCGCTGGAGGATCGCTCAGCAGGCGTGATTGTGCTCGATAAGAACTTCGGTGAAGGCGCTCTGCCTGACGAAATCAAAACTTCTATCCTCGAAGAACTTCGCGGCCGCGCTCAAGGCGGGGGACTGATCGGCAGTTTCCCGCTGACAGGCATCCGCATCAGTTTGCTTGGCGGTGAAATGCGCGAAGTCGGCTCGGACGAAGTCGCTTTTCGTATCGCTTCAAACGATGGATTCGATGAAGGCTTGAAAGCCGGTGGACCAACGTTGCTCGAACCGATCATGCGCATGGACATCACCACCCCAGATGATTACATGGGCGAAATCGTCGGCGACTTGCAGCAGCGCCGCGCATTGATTGAGAGCACCGAATCGCGCGGTGTGATGACTGCGATCACCGCTTTCGCGCCACTAAAAGAACTCTTCGGTTACTCGTCCGCCATCCGTTCGCTCAGCCAAGGTCGCGCTTCCTGCTCGATGGAACCGCATGGCTATCAACCCGCGCCCGAACAAGATGTTGAAAGTTTCGGTTACTGAGCACTAGCCGCTAACTCGAACTGAACCGGCTGGAACGCGATGTGTCGAATCGCTGCGCCGGGGTTGTAGAACTTCACGCCGTTCACTTCGCATCCCTGCACCGAAACGTGCGTGTGGCCATAAAACACGCGGCGTACTCCGCGCGGCCGTTCGACCAACTGCGGCAGCATACGATGCAGTTTGAGGCACGTCAGCACTTTTCGATGACGCAACTTCGGCGCCATCCGATGAATTCGCATCGCAACAATCGCGCTGTACGCGTGACGCGATAACTTGGACTGATTCGAAGTCGGATGGAATTTATCGCGGTACGTTCCAAGTTGCGCAACATCATGACCTGCATCAAGCACGTCACCATGCAAGAACACCGAGTCACCAAGCTGCACTTGATGATCGTGCCAAGTAAATCTTGATTCGCGACTCGCGACTTCGCGCAACACATTCATAAAAGGCGGCAAACAATCGTGGTTACCCGCCAAAAAGACAACCTCCCCATTCCATTGATTCAGCAAGCTTTCCAGCCAGTGCTCAGCCGCCAGTAGCGTTCCAGCACCACTCAGCGAACTCCACTTGAAATCAAAGATATCGCCGCCGAGCACCAAGAGATCGGCTTGCGTAAACCGGCGTTGAACTTCCGAGCCGAGTGATTCTGCAACACTCCGTCCGCTGAAGACATGTAAATCAGAAACGAAAACGCCACGCCTCCCTGGCTCTACATCAATCACGACTGGCCGCTCCTCACTTCCCATCCTCTTCCACCTCCACGAAACTACGCGAACCCGATCGAACAGTACCTACTCATTTTAGCCGACCCTCAGCACTTCGTAGCTCCCTTGCTTTACCGCGATTCGCTGCCACGTTATTTTAAGTATTCGCAAACCTGCCATTCGAAAATTTCCACAAGCGTTGTCGCAAGCAGTTCAATTCATCGGAACTTTCGCGGCATCAACTGACCAAAGCGTCCCCATAGTTAAGCGGATATAACGAGGCTTTCCTAAAGCCTAGTCGGTGGTTCGATTCCACCTGGGGATATTGGGCACTTTTTGCCCAGAACTGCCACTGACTGCAAAACGCTGCTTTTTCCCCGGTTTTTCGGGGTTTTCTGACGATCCGGGCGAAACGCTAGCAGCCTCGGAAATGCCCTCAGTTGCCCCTAAATGCCCTTCATTGTGTCCACAATCGGCCTCGAAAATCTTCGGCATCGAAGCTAGCGCTTGATCGAAGTCACTGCCTGTAACCGTCCAGTAATGTTCGCGAGCCACTTGTTCGGTGTGGCCACAGATCTCCGCGGCAACGTGGCTCGGGAGCGTTCTTGCCAAGTCCGTCGCGCCGCTCGCCCGCAGGTTCTGCCAAAGTTTCGGCCACAGCTTCACACCAGCGCGCTTGATGATCTTCTCAAGCGTCGAGCGCAGATTCGTATTTCCATTGAGGCCCGGAAAAACAAACTCGGACGTAGCTTCCACAAACAACTTCAAAAGCTGACCTAAGCTCCGTCCGATTGCTAGTACAGCAAAATTTCGAGCAGGAATGCAACTTTCACGCTGCCTTCCTGCTAGGATAACCCCGCATCAAAAAAGCTATTTTCCAATAGTGCTGTTTTGTATCTATGGCAGTCCGGCGTCAATGTGCCGCTAGCTTTGCTTCTCATCATGAGCCAGAGTAACGCAGATCATGAACCTGCGGTTGCTTGCCTCCGATATTCAAGAACAACTTCTGAGTTTGCCAAGACAAGCATTGGGCCGAGATTCGCTGTATCTTCGTAAACTACAGGCAATTGCGTTGGAGCAAATTGGGAAAAACAACGAACCGCTTGGCGTGCGTTGTGCTAAAATTGTGAGGAATTTTATCGCGATGAATGGGTTTATAGTTTTCCCAAGGTCTCCGGCGAATCTCCTTCTCGTCAGCGATCCGGTCAGCAACGTAGTCGACCATATGTAGCCCGCTCACTCCGTGAGCGGAGTTCATCTCGCGGAGCGAGATGTCTACATTAAACACATCGTGTCGCAGCAAAGTGTTCAAGTTCGTACGCAATGCCTGCGGACCCATCTTGCGAGCCAGTGCAGCTTAAACCGTCGGTCCCTTGGCCGCATCCGACAACAAGTCCCATCGGACGTTATCGAGTCCACTAGCGATCAACGCTTGTGCTTCTTCGCTTTCCGAGTTGCGATACGCAATCAGCGACTGAACTTCAACCGGTAAGTCGGCTTCCGTTGCCGGTGCCCACTTGTCGATTGACTTATCAGTCAACCAACCAAACAGCGCTCAGCGAGCGTTATCCTTCGGCGTCGGTCGAGCCATACGCAGGATGTCCCGCAAGCTGGGATCGTTACCGATCGACGCGTTCAATAGCTTTCCGACCGAAGCCGTGTTCAACCATCGCTGGAACGCTCGCTGCACGGAGCTCGACAAGCCAGCGCGGCCAGGACCAGCCTTGTTCTTGGCTGTGTTGCTTTTGAATCTGCCAGATCGGATCATCTGGAACACAGTTCGCAGAACGCGACCGTTGTCGACCACGCGATCGAACACTCGGTGCATGAGCTCAGTATCACGAACCGACAGCGCGACCAGCAATGCCGCCGGCATGTCCTTCATGAACGCCTTCTCGCGAGCGTACAAATATCGCGACAGCTTCACGAGTTAGAACAACGCCCTTTCGACTTGCTTGAACTGGGGTGACTTGACTACTTTGACTCGGATTCCACTACCGAAAGAGATCGAAAATGAGTTTTAAAATGGGGTACTACTAGTTGTCTGCACAGCGTTTTTTTCAGCAGTGGAGTGCAGAGCGCAGCTCGCGCCCGCCAATATATATCGATCGCCGTGTGTTGACTGGTGCGAGTACAATTACGGAATGGGATCTGCGACAAAGGTTGATGAAACGGATCTCTTGGCAGTCCAAAGATTTCGGAATAGGGAGTTCAGTAGCGGTATGGTTGTTGTGTACGATGGTAACTTCGCGCCAATTGCAATGGTAGAATTTAAAGCATTGTTTTCGACGAATGTTTTCACCGGCGCACCGTCCGTCGCGTACAGTGTTCGGATTGTAGAAGAATACGTTTCGGGAAACTTTACATTGGAGGTTGAAGGATTTGGGGCATATTTCCCTACAACTTTTGCCACCTTCACAGAGCTTGTTCCGGCATTTGGCCCATTTGCTGGCAGGACAGTTGTAAAGGCAGTTGCGACTGGATCGGTGGGTGCAACTATTAGAGTTCAAGTAGAGGATAACTCAATGCCAGACAATCCAGTTTCCTATAATACAACAGGTGATTACTACGACATCTTCGACTCATTTGAAGCTTATTACGTTGTCGACCCTAGTGAAGAGGACTAAAACAATGCAGCTTAAATTCGGTCTGGATTTCACGCTGCCCTTCCTTTTAATCCCAACTACTTCGGGGCAGGACGTTCCAGCGTCTGTACAACCTGTACACAGGATCTCAGAGCGTGGAGTTGCGATTGTCGGCGGCACTAATCCGTTTCTTGAAGGTGCGAGTCTGCAAGCTAGAGTGGCATATATCGATCGCAATTCGCCAAGCTTGGGTTGGTTTACAACTCACGGTGTGGCGAAGAAAGATGACGGTTATGAGACATTTTCTAAGCGAGAATCTATCTTAAGAATACTCGCGTTGAGCAAATCTGAATCGGATTTGCTTGACTCCGTCTTTCAGGAAAGAATATCGCAACATAATGAGAATCGCCACGCATTGAAGGTTCCGCTTTTGCGAGAACGAGATTTGCGTCTGCTAGATAATGGCGTCAAACCGTTGAGCGACTATGCTTCAAGTTTAGAAATAAATAAAGACGCACTCAGCGTCATCTTGCAGGATTACAAAAAAAATGAACTAGTGGCTGAGAAAATACTAGTAGAGAAACTTGGCGAAATCTTAGTACCTCAGAAACTCAAAGTACTGGTTGAACAGTGGTGGAGTATCGATTTGCTTTACGTACCACTCGTGGCACATTATCTTGACCTAACTGAAGAGCAGGTAAACAAAATAGAATTGGCGACGAATGATGCTTACAAGCTTGAGCAGCAGCTTCTTAGAGGTGTAGCCAGTATTGAAGAACGAAAGAAAATACTAAGTTCGAGCAGTCAGCGTTATGAATCGGTCTATGATCGATTTTCGCATTTTACACCTCGGCAATTTCGAATTGCGGCAACCGGACTACTCTCGACATGGAAGCGTTCACCATCATTTTCGCAACGATTAGATGAGCTAAGCAATCCTTCAGATATGCGAGCGGTCGCTGAACTGAAAATTTTGGGGGACCTCTACCGTAACGGCGTCGAGTCTGAGAAGTTACGCTAAAAAGCGTCAGCAGGAACGCAGCGCGACTCGGTGGACCTGCAGGGAGTTGAACCCTGAAGCCTTGAGTGCAAGTCAAAGCGCCGACCCGTCGGCAAGCCCGTGTCAGTCTTCAGGAACCAGACTTCAGACTTCAGTGAGTTACCTGAAACCTGACGCCTGATACCTGATTCCTGTTTAGTGACTCGTGTGGGATTTGAACCCGACCTAGCTGGCTTGAAAGACCAGTGACCTCACCAGAAGTCGAACGAGCCATATTGGTTATGTAGGTGCGCACCTCTAGCGCAGTTATTCTCTATGTGTTTTTGCAAACAACGCATTCAATGGACTGGGAGGTGCTCGAACCCTCCTCTCCGGCTCTTCAGGCCAGCGCTATACCGTCTCAGCTACCAGTCCGTGAACAGGCTTCAGGAGTCAGTCTTCAGGCTTCAGCAAATGCGGTCAAACTTCTTTCCCGAAGTCTGAAACCTGATACCTGACGTCTGATAAAGGCACGAAAAAACCCGGTGTCACTTTGTGGGTAACACCGGGTCTGCCAACGTTTGCTTCGTTGTATGGCCCATTGAGTCAGACTCAGTGTTACCTCCGATGTGGATGCCAATTTAAATGGACACAGCGGAGCGCATTCGCGTCTTGCGACACGTTACAATCCTCATATCCATTCAATCGTTCGGTCAGCGTTGACCTGGTAAAACTTAGCCGTATTGAAGACATGTTCCCGTTTCCGGTGATTGATTGCTTTTCAGATTCCCTACACGCAACGGCATTCGTTACGTGCTGCAGATATAGATGCTTCTCGCTTGGATTGGTTCACTAGAAATCTTTGATTCAAAAACTTTTTACCCTCACTTGATAAACACATGGGAGAGCAAAAAGTATCCGCAGGCATACGGAGATTTCTGACCTTTTGGCGCAGACACTTCGAAGCTACCACGGTCGGGCGAATACCATAGCCCTCCAGATGCAGGCTTGCCGATAGCGATTGTCAGTTGCATGCACTAGTCAAGCAGCTTTGGATTGCCGCGCAGCGGGTGCTTGAAAGTCTCGACTTGTTTGCGGCTAACGAACAGCCGGCCGTACTTTCTGATCGCGGCTAATTGGCCTTTCTGCACACAGCGAGTGATGGCTGATCTGCTGCGTTGAAGAGTCTCGGCAGCCAAAACCTATTCAGCGAGATATCATGTTTCAGATTGGAGCAGCACGCGCACTGAAGAAGGAAGCCGAAATGGGTTTAGGTGCGGTGCAGCTCAAGCATTTGACAATCATAAGCTGAGATGTTCGGAGAAACACCACATGACGAAATTGCCGCCGGCTTTGAACACAGCCACTACCGTACCGAGAATGATTGACGTTGTGGCTGGTTGGATACTAGTTCCAGCTCTCGCACTAGTGCTGACCCCTGGGCATTTTTACTTTACAAGCCGCGATGGAACAGCGGTCGTAGTAAAGAGTAACGAGAGTCCAGAGCTTGTCGCGGTGAAGTCAGTTGAAGAGGTCATCGATGCTTCGCCTGTCGCCGACGATGATCAACTGGTCGCGCGCAGCTGGATTAAACTCTGCTGTATCCAGGATCATACGGCCGCTAAGCTAGATACTACAAGTCAGAGACGCAAGGCGCGTCCAGCATCTCCGCTTTCCATCAAGCAAGTTAGCCTCGAGGATGCCCGCGAAACATCGGCCAACGCGAGCGTAGGAGACTTGGATGGCGATGGAGATCTGGATGTCGTGTTAGCCAAAGGTAGGCATTGGCCACTTCACAATCGAATTCTCCTCAACGATGGCCGAGGAAATTTCCAACCTAAAAACCTGGGTAGTCAGCCAGATCGCAGCTACACCGCCGCATTGGGCGACATCGACAATGATGGCGACTTGGATATTGTCGTTAGCAACGACAAGCCGGACGAAAAAATGACCTACAAGAACGATGGCAAAGGAAACTTTGCTTTGGCCAGCTCTTGGGGACATCCGTCCTGGAACACGCGAAACATCGTGCTGGCCGATATGGACCGTGACAAATCGCTCGATCTTGTAGTCGCCAATAGAAAGAGCCCTAGTTATATCCTTCTCAATGACGGCCAGGGCAATTTCGCGAAGCCTAAGTGGATCGTCATCCCATCGGAATCATCAACGACAATCGTACCAGCAGACTTCGATCGAGATGGTTTGGTCGATCTTGCGGTTCCGCATCGAGACGGAGGGGCGAGCCGAATTCTGTTCAGCGCTGACAAGTTTAGTTTTCAACGAACGACAACTTTTGGGCCAGCCGTCTCTTCCACGCGAGCCTGCGCGGCCGGCGATCTGAACGGCGATGAAGCCATCGACTTGATCGTGGGCGATGATCGACTGGGCACCTCTGTTTGGTTCAATGATGGCCAGGGCAATTTTCAAACGACGATTCGTATCGGAGATCCCAAACTGGTTGCCTATTCGATCGCCGTTGGATTGATGAACCAAGATGACCGGCTAGATGTGATCATCGGTTATTCCAGTGGAGGAAGTCGAGTCTTCTTGAATGATGGAACAGGGACCAAGTTTCAGGAGCTTTCGTTTGGCGACGAGAAAGGAGCCGTTTATGGAATCGCTCTTGGTGATCTCAATGGTGACAATTCCAACGACATTACTCAGGCGCGGAGCGATGCCCCCAACGCGGTGTTCTTTTGTTCGAAGTCCACGCCGGAAGAAATAGAACGCGAGACTCGAGACATTTCGGGTTGGCAAGTTCACATCGCTAATAAGCTTCTTGAGACCGAGGCTGATGATACAGCTAAGGCGCTGGCCGGTTTGAAAAAGATGTTGGATGAAATTGTTCGAGATGTGCCGGCGGCCGCAGTCGCGGAGATGAAAAAAGTTCCGCTCTACTTTTCTCCGTCCTATAAGCCAGGTCGAAGCGGAGCCGAATTTCATCCCGGAGCGGGCTGGTTGCGCGACAACGGTCGCGACCCTGTGATGGCGCAAGGTGTGGAGTTTTCCGGAGTTGATGATTTCGAAGCTGAGATGCGCAGAATGCCGAACTTCGCGCTGCATGAATTGGCGCATGCGTTTCATTTTCGATCGCTACCCAATGGCTTTGACAACACGGAAATCCAAGCGGCGTATCGGCGGGCTGAAAAAGGTGGGCTGTATGACCGCGTCGAGCGTACCTTGGGTAACGGCAAACCCAATACGTTCGAACGAGCTTACGCCATGACCAACGCGATGGAGTACTTCGCGGAAGCGTCCGAAGCCTACTTCTTCCGCAATGACTTCTTTCCTTTCACCCGCGAGGAACTTCTCAGGCATGACCCCGAGATGCATTCCTTGTTAGAGAGGCTTTGGGGCGTGTCTTCAGGCCTGCGGTGACTGGTCGTCAACGCGTTCTATTGTTGCCTCGGGCTGGTCTCTGAATGAGACGCTCATGCGATTCACCAAGAATGAGACGTAGCGGAATCCGCCACGGATCATTTTGATACGGCGGCCACGCCACACCAGCCCGATTCGTAGTACCGATGGCCTCGATCTAGC
Organism: Pirellulaceae bacterium; assembly: GCA_041742175.1. Taxonomy (GTDB): domain Bacteria; phylum Planctomycetota; class Planctomycetia; order Pirellulales; family Pirellulaceae; genus Aureliella. The sequence goes on along the minus strand of JBGSJB010000040.1, from coordinate 573 downwards.
TGACTCACAAGCTCTCTCGCCGCATTGTTGTCGAAGCACTTATCGTCTGGTTGAGAGTAAACGCTGGGTTCGGAATCCAACTGACGTCACTTGCGCTTGCGCTAATCGAAACGGTGATGGGAGTTCCTGGTGGGGCGTCAGCCAGAGAAGGTGGCGTTAACGTTATTGCGAAACCATCTACGGATGCAGCAGTTAGTTGTGAGCCTACGTGAGCTATAACTTGTGCTGAGTCTGCAGAGGGAAGTATTGCCATACGCGCGCCTTCGCGTGAAGCGTTTACCATCAATTGCTTAACCATCACCGCGCGACCGACTTCCATCATTCCCATCGTGAGCATTATCATAAGCGGCCCCACGATCGCAAACTCAACAACTGCAGCACCCTCTCGCCTGTTACATCCTCTAAACTTGTTGCCGGAGCGAGTATGTAATGGTCGCTTTGTCGGATGGAAACAATTTGTGAATGGCATGGTCAGAGTACTTCGCGATTAAATTTCGATGCTACTGTGCTAGGAACACTGGTGTATATACCAGTGCTTTGAAGGTCGCGTAATCGAGAGAAATAATAGGCAGG
>JBGSJB010000039.1:0-3392 GCA_041742175.1 Pirellulaceae bacterium | reverse complement strand
GCGTTTGGCAAACCTGCATTCCCGGTTGATACGCATATTCACCGGCTTGCGCAGCGTTGGGGTTTGTCCAACGGCAAGAATGTGAAGCAAACGGAAGCCGATTTAAAACGGATCTTCCCGGAAGACTCATGGAATGTGCTTCACTTGCAGATCATTTACTACGGTCGCGAACACTGCTCAGCTCGTGGTTGCGACGGAACGAAATGTGGGCTTTGCCGCGAACTTTATCCCAAACGCAAGAAACCGGTCGTTACCCTCAAAGCGTAGTAACTGAGCAGCACTTACGAGCGAAGGCGACTTCACGCCTAACAACTCGCGGCACCGAACACGGCCCACGCAAACCAACTACAACTGAACCTAACCTCAAGACTATTCAGCAAGGCATACATCATGCGTTCCAAATCACTGTCGTATTTAACAAGTCGTGCTGGTAGTTCGGGGCAGTTGTTCTTTGCCCAGTTGATTGGGACGTTGTGTGCGCTGGCGATTCCGATTTTGTTTGTGGTCGTCGGTGACGTCGCGCACATCTTGGTGGAAGCAGGAGCTGGGACGAAGCACGCGTTCGCGATCGGGTTGCCGACGATCGATCAGTGGTTGCCCGAGTCGATGACTCCGTTGATGAAGGTCAGTTTGCTGCTGGCGATCGCGCTGGGCATCGTATTCTTTATCGCATTTGCTCTAAATCTGCTCAATCGCCAAATTCAGGCTGCCGCGGTGGATTTTGAAGTGAAGTTTATTCGCGACTTGCGAACCCATTCAAAGCAGTTGGGCGTAGTGCGCACGCTTTCGGCGCAGCAGACCGCGTTGGTAGATGCGCTCGAATATCATCTCCCGCGAGTTCGAACGAGTTTGACACGTTGGTGGCGCACTTTTCCGAGACATCTCGTTCAACTGATTGGATGCTTGCTGGTCGCGATGCTCATCCAACCGCTGCTAACACTGTTGTCGATCGTTGGCGCGTTGCTTGTCACTTTGATCTATCGCTGGGTAGATCGTCGCAGTCGCAGTGCATTGCCATTGGTTCGTGAACGAGCTGCGGTGCGTCGCGTTGACTTGATGTCGACCTGTTTGAAAGGACCGCTGCTGGAGTCAGTGCATGCAGAGCAGGAGATTGACTCGCATTTCGACGAACAGATTTCGAATTATCGAAGCGAAGCGGTGAAGAGCCTCTCAAATTCGGCGTGGAAAGTTCCGTTGATCATCGCAGTCGTAGGCGTACTTGGTTGTTTGTTCTTGTTCATTGTGGCGGTTCAAGTTTTGCAGCCCGCAGCGACCATTTCAATCGCTGGGGCGGTGACGTTTCTGCTTGCTGGAGTTGGAGCGGCGATTAGTGCGGTGCGACTGCAGCGCAGCGCTCGAGAATTGCAACAGGTGGAACATGCAGCAGAAGAGTTGCGAGACTTCTTGTCGCTGCCAGTTGAACAATTCGGTGGAACGAATTTGAAGAGTATTACTCGCATCGCGCAGCAAGCTGAGTTGGATCATGTGACGTTGCAAGACAGCAGCGGCCGCAAGTTGCTTGAGAATGTATCGGTGACTTTCAAACCGGGAAGCTTGATTGGCATCGTGTCGAGCGAACGCTTGCAGGCGCAAGCGCTCGTCGAGTTGCTGATGGGTTACGGTCGGCCGGTCAGTGGTCGCATGTTGATTGATGGTACGTTGGTGTCTGACTTGACACCGGAGAGCATGTCGAATTGTTCGCTGTGGGTATCAGCGGACGGACCGCTGATTACCGGAACGGTGCAGGACAATTTGTCGCGCCGCACGGGTGATTACGCTTCGCTGGACATCAATCAAATCTTGCGAGCTTCCAAAGCGATGGACGTCGTGCAGCGTTTGCCGGATGGTTTGGCGACTTTGATTACGCCAGGAGATGATCGGCTGACGGAGGACGCCGCGTTTCGTTTGGGTATCGCACGAGCCAATTTGCGATCGCCTTCGGTGGTGGTGATCGAAGAGCCTGACAAGCACGTCGATGCAGCCACTGAACAGGATTCGCTCGAAGCGATTTGCAGTCTGATCAAGCCGACGTCCATCACGGTATTGATGCCGCATCGTTTGCTGTCGCTAAGGCAGTGCGACTCAGTTCTGCTGCTGCACGAGCACAAAGTAGTCGACATCGGCACGCATTCCGAATTGCTTCAGCGATGCGACCTTTATCGGCACTTGAATTACGTGCGGTTCAATCCGTTCCGCAGCTTGGGCGCGCAGTGAGCGGCAAGTCGAAGGCGGCTCTGTTTACGTGTAAGCAGCTTGACGAACGTTGGTGAGCAGCGAACGGTAACGGATCAGCAATTTGCGAATCAGAATGCCCAGATAAAAATTGACGACCAGCGATAGCAGGAACAACACCGGCAAAACGCCATCCATCTTCGTAACTGGGATCGTTTCGGTGGCAGTGTTGTCAGTCAAGATCGTCGGCGGGCTTGAACCGACTGGCAACGACGTGTTGCGTCCTTGTACAGTCTGGTTGTTCAGGGCTGGATTGTTCAGAGCTGGATTGTTGCCCATAGCCATACGGTCAAAGTTCTGATTGGCAAGCGCATTGTCGAGTTGGGGGTTATTGAAATTCGGATTGGTCGGTTGTGCTCCGGCGAAGGAGTTGTTTGTCCCAGTGCTATAGTTCGGCGGAAAATTCTGCTGGTTTGCATAGGGATCTGGGACCGAGGTGTAATTCGGAGCTGGCGCGCCTGCGGTCGCGTTGTTCCATGTGCTGTTTTGACGGCCTGCTAAACCCGGTGAAGTTCCGAAACCGGTTGCGGGCGTTTGCTGCAAGGGCAACGTGGATTGATTGCTCAGTTGTTGATTGCTCAGTTGTTGATTTGCCAGTGAGGGTGGGTTCAGGCGTGGGTCCGGGTAACTGGGCGACGCACCGCTTCTGCCAACTGTGCTGCCTCCCAAGTTGCTGAGGTTTCGATTTGGGTTCGTAGCAGCGGGGTTCGAGAGGTTTGGATTGGTTAGCGGCGCAGGATTGGTGGCAGACGGGAGACTGTTGAACTTCGATGGCGCAGCGGAGTTTCCTCCGCGAGTGCTATTTAGAAAATCACTTGCTGCGGGCTGTTGCATGCTTTGAGCAAGTGCATTGTTGTCTGGAAACGCGGGCAGGGCGTCGCTGAGCGATTCGCCCGCGTTGTTGCGGAGTGCGTTGACGTTATCGAGCAGTGAACCGGCGGCTTTACTGGCTTCATCAATCAAGTTGCCGCCGCGTGACGAAAGATTGGAATCGAGAGTGCGTGGCAGATCGGGGAGTGTGGGCGCGGTGTCGCGTTGCTGGATGTTATAGACGCCGGACTCAACGTCCTGCATCCGTCCGGGCGGCAGCATAGCGGTAGAGCTCGGGTTCAGCGGATCGGTGATGCGAGAGGTGCGATCCAGTTCAGCAAGGCTTGGTG
>JBGSJB010000038.1:0-7666 GCA_041742175.1 Pirellulaceae bacterium | reverse complement strand
CGAGCTATGGTACTGAGCCTCTTGTCCGAATGATCTACCTCCGTTGCCACTACCACCTCCACTGCCACTCGCACTACCACCGCCGCCTGACATTCCCGATGCACCTGGATAGTGTGAAACCCCGGCGCTATCTAGAATGACAACCTCAAAGGCACCTTGTTGTTCCAAGACTCCCTTAAGCATCGCTTGTGCATTTCCAAATTGATTTCCTCGCTTTTTGGTAAGCTCAGGAAGTTCCAAGGAGACGTGAATTCCGCGATCATTGTTTTGAAGATCTTTAAGAACAAATGAATGTTCTCCGCTCTTCTTTGTCGATGGTTTGCCATTCGGGAATTCGACTTCAATGAGACGACCTGAAGTTACTTTGAGATCGCCGGAAATAGTAAGGTACTCGGTATCATTTTCCTCCTGGAAGTAGGCGACCATTTCACCTTGAAGATCACGCTCAAAAGCGGAATCGAAAAAGTTGAAAGCGTCAGGTCCCATCCATAGGACGGGCTTTCCTTCATCATCAACTGCTTCCATGTTTTCCAGTTCGAAGATTCCTTTGTTAGTTGAATCAACCTTTAATGCGACCGCGATGTTGGGTCGAACAAAACCGCCTTTGCCTCCGGATGTCACGCTGCCGGATGAGGAGCTAGAGCCACTTGTAAATCCTCCTGATGCCCCACCCGAAGCGTTCCCGTTACCTCCGAAAAACTGCTCGTTCCTCTGAAAGTTGTTTGACGAATTTTGGGCTGAGCCATTCTTAAGATGCTCAAGTAGCATGTTGGTGGCACGATTGGATTTTGATTTCATCCCCAGTTTCATTTGATCAATTGCATCCGTCTTGGTCACCTCAATTAGGTACTTACCTGCATTTGCAGTGATCGGTGCTTCTTTCTCGTCCTTCTGAACATTCGTATTCGATTGCGGAGACTCACTCGATGGCTTCGAAACGCTGCTAGCTTTTTGCTGCTTTGATTGCTTGCCCGACTTTTCGTCCTGGCCTGGTTGTCCTACTTGAAGTAGGAGCACCCATGTACTAATCGAAGCCAATACTATCCACGGTGTTGCCATCATCAATTTCCTGAGAAGAGTCTTTGACCGAGACCGTCGGTCAGTTTGAAAAAACGACTTTGGAAAAGGCACAAGTTGAGGTTGTTCGACGTGTGCCAGACATTGCTTTAGTAACGCTGCAACCTCTGCAGCAGATTGGAATCGCGAGTTCTTATCTTTGCTGAGCAACCTACGAACGATCTCTGCAAACCACTCTGGCAACTCCGACACCAACGAACGAACCGAGGGTGGGTTTACGTCGATTACTTTGCGTATTGCTCCGTAGGGAGTGGATGATCGAAACGGCGATCGCCCACAACTGGCTTCGTAGAGCACACACCCAAGACTAAACAGGTCAGTTCGATAGTCGAGTTGCTCATCGCGAGCCTGCTCGGGAGACATATACTCGGGCGTACCAAGCAACGTATTCGTGCCGGTAAATCTTAGATCATCGATAGCTTTGGCAATGCCAAAATCCGTAATCATGACGCGATCTACATCACTCTCGAGCATGATGTTGGCTGGCTTGATATCGCGATGAATCAGTCCCTGCGCATGGGCAGCTTCAAGGCCGGCCGAAATCTGCAGGCCGATCCGCAAAACCTCCCTCAAGCTGAGATGTCCACGATGGTGCAATCGAGATTGCAACGATTGCCCTCGTACGAAGGTCATCACTAAGTAGGGATTTCCTTGCCACTCCGAAATCGCATGGATACCAACAACGTTATCGTGCACAACCGCAGCAGCAGATTGCGCCTCGCGAAGGAAACGCTGTTTGAAGACTGCGCTTGGGATCAGCATAGGGGCTAGCATTTTGATGGCAACGTAACGATTCAATGATGGATCGAAAGCCTTGAAGACCACCCCCATTCCGCCACGACCTAGCAGTCCAACGATCTCGTACGTTCCGATACGCCCCATCATGCGAGGATCATCCGTTGGACCCAAGAGTCTTTGCAAAGACGCCAAATCCTCCTGCCCTGATGTCGCATCTGAGTCCTGCTTATCACTCAAGGAATCTCGGAGTGCATGCCACTCGTTTGCAGACGCAGTACTCTCCTCGAGCCGACTCCTACATGTTGAACATGCCGATAGATGAGCCTCCAAATCCTGGATCTCGACATCGGATAGTTCACCGCGAAGAAATCGAGTCAAGAATTCTATATCGCAATGAGTGTGCTTCAATTTCATAGTTTAGCTCGCAGTATCATTGGGTTATCGAATCCTCGTCCAGGTCCGCGATCCTCTGTTTGATCCTTTGCATCACCCGAGATCGAGCAATGTATACGGCCCCTACCGACTTTCCGATTCTTTCCGCGACTTCTTGAGCCGACAATGCCTCGATCGTCGTGTCCCAAAATGCCGTCCAAGTTGTCGATTCAAATTCACCGCGTACTTGCTGGGCAACCCAGCGGAGTGTTTCACGCTGCCACTGGAGATCAAACCATAGCGAATCGGCTTTATCAGGGCTTTGATTCAGTTGCTGCAAGGAAGTCGTCCCACCCGACGCTTGATCTTTGGGTCGCCTGCTCAATGCGTTAATCGTGGCATTGCGAGCTACCGTTTGAAGCCACGTTCGGAATCGAGCTCGAGCAGGATCGGTCTTCCATTTGCTAATGTTTTTTAGAACCAACAGAAGCACTTGTTGAGCAAGATCTTCCGCATCTTCAAATTGCATTTGTTTACGAAGAGCAATTCGAACAATAATGGGGCGATAAATGGACGAAAACTCTTCCCAAGCAGCATGATCGCCACCATCCTGCAAGCGTTGGATCAGGCTATGTCTAGTCTCAGGAGGCATGGGCCAAATGGTCTTCTGGGAGGTGTTGTTTTCGCGTCACTTGATTACACACATATGGCCTTCGATTCCTTTCAGAAAAATGCGATAAGTTTCAAAGTTTAACGCTTTTGCTCTGCAAACGACAGAATTGAGGGACCTGACAGCCGAAGCGGCTTGGGGCGACGCAGCTTTTGGCAAAGCGAACGTCGGCAATGTTGTCACGATCCTTTCGCCTTCGCTTCCCTGTTTGCAGATCCAAGCAAGGGTCACTCGAACGAGTCTACAGCTCGATCCCCAAAGTCGATCGCTATCGACCGAAATCGACCTAGAAAACAAGGCTTCATGGCAAGGCGTTTGCAAGGAAAAAATGAATCTCGCGAAAACCTCACAGGGGAAACCGAAGAACTTCTAACCGGGCGGCACCCAAACCTAGCAGGCCAGAACTGATGACAACAACCTCTAACTATGGCAAACTTGGGGCGATGTCCTTCATTGGTAAAAGCAATTCCGCCAGCACGCTCATGAGGGTGTGTTCTGTGCATTTCGGCCGCCAGCTTAACTCGTACCGGTCGAGGCGTCAAAATTTCCGTCGGCAACATGGGCAGTCGCCGTCGTGCCCCTTGATCAACGACAGGAATGCGGATGGCTGTGGAAGGGTGGTGATGGCTCGGTAGTCTAGCGGATCGCGGTCTGCGTAATGGCTCGAGCGGAATGCACTGCCATTGCCGTTGACGTACCAAGACGTAGGCGCAGGGCTAAATACCCAAGCGAATACAAATAGGACCAAGCAAGTGAGACTGCGTAAAGGTGAATAAGGCAAGTAATTGCCGTTGGTGCATAGGGAGATCATGATACTGCTCGGCAATGCTTTGCCCGCTGTCATTCGCGCCCATTGAAGTCCAGCACCTTTTGCCTTTGGCCTTTCCGAATCGTAACAACGCCACTTAGGTAGTCGGCATCCAAGAATGGGCTATCGAACACCTTGCTTGGAGCATAGTTGACCGGTTGACCGTTAATCGTAGGCTTTTGTTTGTAACTGGTGTCCAACGTCAAAAGGTCGCCGTAGATGGTGTTGTAACTGAATTTGGTTCCCGCGAAATCCAACTGGCAAGTTTTTACCATCGATTTGAATTCCGTATAGCTTTTCGCGTTGTCTTTCGCCATCACCTCCAACACGACCGGCGTGTATTCGTCCTGGGGAACTACCATGTACCCGGGCGGAGATTGAAATTGATCGCCAACTTCTTTCACACCTTTTAAAACCCGTTGAACTACCTTGAATTCACCGCTACCGAAACGAATCGCCGCATATGCTTTAGGGGCTTCGACGAACACGATGTCGCCATCTATATCGGGTTCACTCAGACCAAGGGCCGACATCCAGACCATCATCTCGGCCGCACCTTTGTGTGTGTTGAGCTTCTGTGTAATCAAGCTCCCCTTCGACTGCACTGACCAAAATTGGTTGAAGGCCACTTGATTGTCGCTCGCCCTGGGGATGGGGACGATCCGTGGATCATGTTGCCCCGCAAAAATCACTCCTTGCCAACGGCTCTGACTGCTGATCGGTATCCAATCCGAAAGGGGCCGGGCCTCGGTCATCGGTGTTCCAAGGATAAACGCCGGATCACAATAGCTATAGCGGACGATGCCCCCACCGTCGGTGTGGAACTTGTTTGGTTGCTGGTCGGGGCGATCCATGTGGGGAAACGTGTGCCCTTGCTCCCCAAGGCCCTGCACGCGTTGGCGAACTTCGTACGTGCCGCGACCCTCCGTATCGCGTGCAATGTCGACCACTACCGCAGGAGGGCGATAATCGCTGAGCATTGCACCTATGTCGTGGCCATTGAGTTCCGGTTGCTGGCCAACGGCGAAGTTGAACCAAGCCAACTGTGCATTGCCATGCTTGCGGTTTTGGGTGAAGGCGTTGTTGCCCTTGATCCGCGAGCCACCGCCTCCCATGTGCCCATCAATTTGCTCTTCTGCCCAGTAGGCGAAATACAGATCAAGCAGCATGCCGGCGTACCTGCGGACCTGTGGATCGCCAAAGTCGTAGAAATTATAGAATCCTTTGAGGAGTGTCGAGTTGTAGCCGTCGCTTCGCATCTCGACGCAAATCCCCCGGCGGGCGCGCTCGCGGCAGTACTCTACGAAGTACTCGTTCCATACGTTGTAATGCTCGGACAGAGTTGCACCATCATCGCACCTCTTGTCTCGATACTCTGGTAGGTCCTTCGCGTATTTCGAAAAGTGCCAATGGCAGGTGAAGTCCATCGCGTGATGGTTCTCCGATGAGTAGACGTGCCAAGTTTTCGACTTTTCATACTCGGCTTTTGCGAGCCACGAGCAACGCTTTGTATAAATCCACATGTACTCGAGTACGAGTGCTTCGGTCTCGACAGTAATGCGGCCGGGATGCTTGCTGCCGCGTGGACCATATAGTTCAAGTAGGCGAAGAACAATTTCAGCATGCCAGTGAAAACTGTCGCGGTCGCTGATCGCTAGCGGATTGTCAAGGTAAAACTGCGCATTCTCCAAGAGAGCCGCGTTGGCTTCGTCCAGCATCTCGTTCAGGTAAAGACAACGAGCCGCGAATGCGACGATGGAGTACGAGTAGCCGCGGACATAGGGCCCGCGTCCCTTGCCCAACGGCGGATGTTTTTTTGCCCGCTCAAGTGGCTTTCCTAGCTCGGCCCTAAACACCGCATCCACACGCTTCTCGTGCCCGGCCAGAACTTCTTCCGGTGTAGGTTCATCGGCCAGCGATGCTGATGCTGTAAGGAAAACTGCAACGGCAGTAGCTGACATCCACACTCTTCGTGGCATGATATGTGGTCCTGTTAATTTTACCGAGGTCACGGGTTTGGGGGATCGATAGCATGAAAAGCATATCCAAGAGAATCCGATGAGCAACGGCCACCACCCATCAAAAACTTTTGACAGTTGCTGGCCAGAAGCCAACTCAGCAACAAGCAAGGACACGTATCTCAGCCGCAACGACCGCCGAAATGATAGATCGATTAAATGCAACGTGGCGAACCTCTCGATTCGCCACGTCCAGACGCAGAAGAACTGGGACAAGTAGAGCTTAAGCTAACGGGCAGTCTTAAGCTAATAGGAAGAATAGAGTCTCATCCTCATCCTCGTCGTCTTCGGCGAAGAAGGTGTCTATTGCATCAGTGGAAGAAACTTGTGGAACAATTCGGTCATTTAGCCGGTTGATGACGAGGAGTGCGTCTAACGGCGTTATAGCATCGTCTTGATTGACATCGTAAGCCATGGCTTCGGCAACCGCACTGCCTTTCAGTGCATTGATGACCGTAAGTGCATCCAGTGGCGAAATGGCTCCATCTCGATTGACATCGTATCGCCCGAAGGGACTTGGTGCCGCCAGTGGCGCAGGGCCACTGTCAGGTCCTGTGAATTTGGCGCGAATGTTCTCGCGGGTTACTTCACGATCGACGGTGCCGTCTTGAGCAAGGACAACAAACTCAGGAAGGTCACCCTCGAAACGATCCTTGATTCGTTCACGAAGCTTGTCCGCGACTTCACCATCGGCGACTTTCGCGCGAATGTTCTCGCGAGTTGCTTCACGATCGACAGTGCCGTCTTCAGCAAGCACAACAAACGCGGGAAGTTCACCGTCTAGGCGATCCTTGATTCGTTCACGAAGCTTGTCCGCGACTTCACCATCGGCGACTTCTGCGCGGATGCTTTCACGAGTTGCTTCACGATCGACGGTGCCGTCTTCGGCAAGCACAACAAACTCAGGAAGTTCACCGTCGAGGCGATCCATGATTCGGTCACGCACTATTGCGCGTCGCGGTTGCTCCGCAGTCGCCAACTCAGGGTTAATAATGGTCACTTCGAGTGGCGCGGCTACCGGTTCTTCCATTTGCGGAGAAGCCTCGACTAGCGTTGCAGCCTCCGTACCCTCAAAGCTTTGGACTGCGGTTTCGAACTTGATATCGACGCCAAGTTCTTGGGCCTTCTCCGCAACACGATTCAGGATTGCTTGGCCGTTCTCACTGCCCTGAAGCCTCTGCTGAATGAACTCACGCGCTGCCGGATTGCTGGAGAATCTTTCGCGAAGGGAATCTAGGGAAGCGCTAATCTCACCTGAGCTACGCTGCTGCATCTGCGAAACTAAAGCACCAACATTGAATCTACTACCGAACTGCATCAGGGAGAGGTTTGGCGCTCCAAACATCCCAAAGTCGGCAGCCAACAATTGCCGCGATTCCAGCTGTTCACTCGAGAGCCTGCGACCAGTTTTGCTACTCCGACGAACGGAGAGCAACTTGCGTTTTGACATCGAATTTTCCTTTCGAATTGCCACTTGGGAAAGAAGTGCGGGCACTGCGCCAGCCGAATAGCTCCGTCCCAGTGCCTAACCGGCTTGGCACTTCCCGTGCCCTTTATGGCCGGCACGCAAAATTAGACTCGTAAACCCTTATGACCAATAAAGTTACAACTTGACCGCAAAAATTGTTACATGGAATATCAAACTCGAATCGTCCATCTATGCGCGCGGCTGTTTGGCCAATCGACCAAATATGGACAGTTAGCAGAAGTTCTGTCAGAGTTGCAGATCAAGGATGGTAGTCGGCGTTTTTCTATCGTACGTCGACGATTCGGCCGTCTTCCATGTGCAGAATTCGATCAGCCAGATCAAGAATCCGGTTATCGTGGGTCACCATGATGGTAGTCGTTCCCCGCACTTCGCCCAACCGCTTGAGAATTTGCACTAGGTTTTGCCCTGAATCGCGATCCAAAGCAGCCGTTGGTTCATCCGCAAACACAATTTCGGGATTTCCAACCAAGGCACGAGCCACAGCCACTCGTTGC
>JBGSJB010000037.1:0-16984 GCA_041742175.1 Pirellulaceae bacterium | reverse complement strand
TCTCAGGCTGCGGGTCCGTTTCAATCGCTGCCACCTCTTCGCGCCACTGATCAAGTGGCGGCTGAGCCAAAGTGCCATTCGCCGCGGAGTGATCTTTGCGAAACTCGGCGGAAGCGATCTTCACGTCGTCGATCATGGAATGCGTGTGAGCAATCGAAGACTTCAACGATTCCAAAGCTCGCTGCAACTCCAGCTTCGCGCGCTCCGCATCGGCAACTTCAGTACTAATCCGCCGCGCCAACTGCTGATCGATCGAAGTGATCGTATCTTTAACTGCATCCAGAATTCGACCGCCGCTTCGCATCGCGCGAATTGCGGGTTGGTCAAGTTGCCCGATCCAATGTCCGTCACCCAGATTGCGACGATCCTGCGCGTCGGACGCATAGTAACTGAATTTGCGTTCTTCCAAGAACAATACGAACACTGCTCCGTTCCGCTCGCCCGTTTGCGGATGTGTCAACGTTCCAAAATCTGTGCGGTTGTTTAAGTCCTTGCCCAACGCGTGTTCAACTGCATCCATGCCAGCGTACGAATTTCCATCGGCAGCTAGGTAACGCTCGCCGCTAGCATTCTTCATCAACACCACAATCCAGTGCGGCGCGTTCGCATCCAACCAACTCTCCAGCCCATCGAGCTGCGCGGAGCCGATGCCGAGATCGCCTTTGACGAACAGATGGCGATCGGGCGACCAGCGTTCGATGACTTCGTTGATGCGGTTGAATTGGGTTGCCGTGGTCGATGGTTGCTGAGCCGCCACACGTGCAACGTAAGTTGTCAAAAGCAGCAGACCGATCAACAGCATCAACCTGCAACGCGACTTTGGCTTCGATCCCGATAAGCAAAACAGGAGATTCATTCGAGCGGGCTCAGTTTAACGTCAAGTGATTCAGGCACGCCTGATTTCTCGTCAAGCGAAATTCAAGCAAGTTTACAAGCATACGATTCTCAGGCAATTGAAATCGAACAGTACAGAATATGCATTGAGTCGCAGAAAAGCGACACCGGGAGAGCACTTCCCAGCCGCGTGCCCTTGCGCCAAGCCGCTACGTTGACAAGACGATTCAAAGGCGATTGTAAGGCTGCAAGCGATGCGTTACCGTGGGCACTTTCGATAAGCTCCTATGCAGCTCCTGCATCGAAGCATCGAAAACTGGATCAACCAGCGGCTCGAGCAACTTTAGCAAATAGACGGCGGACGCAATGAGCGACGAGAACGAAGACTCCGAAATCGATCTGCAACTGCAACAGCTCGCGTCGCAGGCTGGCGATCTGATCGACGAAGGAAAATATCGCTCGTCGTTTACCCTGTTCGGCGAACTTCGCCAGCGAGCGAAACGCGAACGCAAACTCTTTCACTACGTGCTGGGCACTTTCCATCAGATGGACCAAGCGCAGTACCTGTTTGAATTTCAAACGATGCGCGAACGCGCGGTCGAGCTGATCGCGTTGCTGGAAAGCGAAGAGCAAGCCCGTAAGATTCAACCCGATATCGTGCTCCCCGTCTTCGAAGGCTTGGCGTATCAATTTAGTTCGTGCGCGTACGAGAATCTGGCTGAGGCGACCGGCCAGATGGAAGGCTACAATTCGGAAGGACTGCAAGCTTGCATCGCCGACGGACTGCAGATCTGCCGGCAAACCGGCAAACTGAGTTGCGTTGGATGTTTTCGTGAGTATTCGTGCGACGTCTATATGTCCGCCGACGATTCTGAGATCGCTCGACACCAATGCAACTTGGTGCTTGACGAATCCACTCCGCTTTCGAGTCGTGGCGATCGACGTTGGCTAGCGCAAAAGAAGATCGCCTGGATGACGTTCCTCGAAGGTCGAACTCAGACGGCAATCGAAATGTACCGCAACGCGCTCGAGCTGACGAATCGCGAAGAGGTAACTTTGAAGTTGGAGTCCCAACTGCGGACACTCTTCGAACTCGACGCGCTCTTGATCCTTCAAGGTGAAACCGAGGAGTTGCCGCTGCACGCGATTCATGCTGCTCAGCCGCCTGTGGGCGAGTGTCCGATGTTCGACCTGCAGCGTGATCTGATCCAGTCGCTGCGCGATGCGATGAAGCAAAATTGGTCGGCCGCCGCAGAGATATTGAGCGATTGGGATCGGTTGCTGCAGGATCGAAACGGAACGCATCTGTGGTTCGAAGTGCGATTGCGATTGATCGCAATCAAGCTGCTGGCGAAGGAACAACGTCAGGCGGATCGATTGTCGGAGCAGTTGCAGCAGCGGGCGAGTGCGGCGAGCGATTGGTTGACGCTACGTCGGTTGACTGCGCTGCAGGATCCCGACTTGCCAGTCTCGCCGCTTGTTCCGTTCGCGCGCGAGATCACCGCGGTTCCTACGACCAGCGACGGCGCGACGACTTATTCGTACGCGCCCGAAGTGGACGCATCCGCCGAGGAAGCTCCGCCACCAACGCCGTACCGCGAGCGTTTGCTGGAAATCGGCGCGATGTTCGAAGCGATTTCCGAAGAGCGATTGAACGACGACTTAGCTCGAATTCGCAACGAGATTCGCTCCATCGATCCGGCTATGGTGCATCACGATACCGACGCGTGCGCGCTGATGCACATGATGGGTTTCGCCATGGGCGAAGGCGAAGAAGCTCCCGAAGTTGGGGCTTGGGCAAATCGCTTGGCTAAGAATTTCCAAGAGAATCCCGCCGTGCTCTCGATGCTCGGCGACTTGGGAAATCGTTTGCGTTTCGGTCCGAATGAAAAGTTCGGTGAGACGATTACGGCGGATCGCTTAGAGCCGCTGTTTCGGAAAGCGATTCAGTTGAAGGATGCGAAGTCGGGGACGTTCATGCGCGCGGGCGATCACTTCTTGGCTGAGCAGAACCTCGGCGAAGCGGAGCGATGTTACGCTCGCAGCTTTCGATTGAAACGCAACCTGGGCGAAGTTGCGATCAAGTTGGCAACCGTGTACCGCGATACCGATCGCATGCGCGACGCACTGCATGTGCTCGACGTCTGCTTGCGTGAAGGAGCTGACATTCCACAAGTTGCGTGGGAAGCCGGTTTGACCGCGTTCTCACTGAAACGCTACGAAGTCATGTTGACTTACTTGGATCATTACAAAGCCGCAGTGGGCGAGCAACTGTGGGTGGATTACTATCGCGCGACGGGTTTGGTTGAGACGGATAAACCAGCGGAAGCTTTGGAAGCGATTGAGAACGAGCGAAAATTGGTCGGCGAGCCGGCGTTGCATCTGGCCATCATTCGCGGTTGCGCGCTCGCCGCACTCGACATGCGTGAAGGTGCTGGGGACGAGTTTCGCGCGGCGCTCGATTTTCCGATCTACGAAGTGGATTATCTATCGGGTTCGGGCATTGCCGCGTTGCTGATGCGAGCCGCTCACTCCGCCCGCGCGTTGCTCGATGATGAACCGCTGGCGATGCAGATCGAGAATCGGATGCTGGAAGCGTATTTGGCACCGGAAGAGTTTTTCGAATCGTCGCGCACTGATTCTCCGACGTCCGAAGTGATTTTCTATCAAGTGCTCGTTCGCCAGCCGCTGGACGAAAATTGGATGAGTTTCCATGGTCGTTTACCTATCGAGGAGGAAAGCGACGCGTACTTGGGCAGTTGGGGCGTGCTTGCCACCGACGAAGACGAGGCTCAAGAGTTGACTCTGCGCTGGCAACGTCGATGCTATCCGCAGGAAGCTGAGATTGTTGAAGTGTCGACGATGGACGAGTCGTTTATCGATGTCCCCGGCGTTGTCTGGCAAGGTCAGCGAATGATTTCTAGCGATAGCGACGCGGATGAGTTCGACGAGGACGACGAAGATTTCGACGGCCTAGATGATTTGCTTGAGGATGAGTGAGGGGGAGAGTTGGCGGTTGGCGGTTGATGGTTGATAGTTGATGGTTGTTGGTGCAACACTCTCGCAACTAGAATATCACAGTTGCTTCTCACATCGTAGCTTTCGAAACTTCACCCTTCGACCATCAACTAACAACTAGCAACTAACAACTAACAAAAACCATGAACAAATTTCTTAGATCGATTCTGCTGCTGGCTTTGGCGATCGTCGCGAATTCTTCGATCGCTGAGGATGCCGCTAAGAAGAAACTGGTCATCATCGCTGGCAAACCTTCGCATCCACCGGGTATGCACGAGTTCAATGCAGGCGTGCAACTGATCCAAAAGTGCTTGGCGGATCAACCTGGAATCGACGTGCAGATTTCATTGAACGGTTGGCCTAAAGATGAAACCATCTTCGACGGCGCATCGGCAGTGGTGTTTTACATGGACGGCGGCGCGGGACACGAAGTCGTGAAGGAAGAGGGGCGCCGTATGAAACTGGTCGACGAATGGACCAAGCAAGGCGTTGGTGTCGGTTGCATGCACTACAGAGTCGAAATCGTTCCCCAACAAGCGGGCGATGAATTCAAACGTTGGATCGGCGGTCACTACGAGAACATGTTCTCGTGCAATCCGATTTGGGAGCCATCGTTTGGAGCTTTTCCTGAACATCCGATCACACGCGGCGTGAAACCGTTCTCTATTTCCGATGAATGGTATTTCAACATGCGATTCGTTGCAGATATCGCTGGAAATGAAGCCGCGACCATCGACAACATGAAATTCGTTCCGATCCTAGTGGCCGTGCCATCCGACGATGTGCGCGATGGACCTTACGTTTATCCCAAGGGACCGTACGCTCACATCGAAGCCAACGCGGCTCGGGCGGAAGCGATGATGTGGTCCGTCGAACGACCTGACGGCGGTCGTGGATTTGGATTTACGGGCGGCCACTTTCATAAAAACTGGGGCAACGACGATTTCCGCAAAGTCGTGTTGAACGCAATGCTCTGGATTTCGAAAGTCGATGTGCCCGAAGGCGGAGTTGCTTCGACGGTGACCGAAGCCGAACTTGCTGCGAACTTGGATCCGAAGAAGAAGTAAACTTCGCAGCTCTCCAAATCACAGCTTCTGCAAATCAGCTCGACTGTCTTCGTAAGTCTTGCAGTAATTCAGCGCAGCGGGATCGGGTGCAACGCCCCAGTTCTCGCACGCTTGTTTGTAAAGTTCCGGCCACCAGTTGCGATGCTCGGTCAGTCCTTGCTCGCGGTACGCTCGCCAGTGACTGAGCACGCGGCTCCAGCATTCGTCACCGTAGCTGAGCGCTTCGTTCAGCGAACTAAACCGAGGCACATACCATCGACGACCGATCTGAGCGTGCAGCACTTCATCGGCCCAATCAAAATCTTGGAACAGAGCCGAAAGCGGATCGCCACTCTCCATCCCAACTTCGAATTCATAACGTTTTCCGGTGCGAGGCATCAAACCCTGCTCAATAAAGAACAGCACTCCGTGACGCTCGCGGGCGTTCAGTTGCAAGTTCAAGTTGCGCGACCAGGTGAAGTTGATCGGAATCTGTCGCCAGTCGAGCCCCTGCGCTGCAAAGCCGACTTCGCCCATCATCGCATGTCGCGCTTCATCCCATAGTTGCCGCATCATCTCCTGATGAAACTCCCAAGGCTCTTGCGGACCAAGTTCCACGAGTATGCTGGCCATCATCTCCGGGACATCGATTTCGCGAATGCGTTTGTAGTACATCATCAGCGTCTTGTCGCGCGGGCGAAATTGATCGTCGTACAAAAACGCTTCCGGATTGACACCTGCGTTAAAGGAATCTTGAAATCGTTCGTCGCGCCGCGGTTCTTTGACATAACAATAGGCCTCGCGCGAGTGCATCGCCGCGGGCACACTGTCGCTGGACGGCCCAGTTCCATCGAGTGTTCCGGCGGCTTGCAAACACGCTGATAGCAACTCGAGCCACGCAGCCGCAGCGGTGCGCGCGTCGCTGGTCACGAGTTGCTCGATCGCGGCTTGACCGAAGTGCAACACGTCCGCCAATTCAAACTCCATCAACCGCGCGGTGCGAACTGTCGGCGCGTCCGCCAGTGGGTGCGCGTCTTCCTTCAGTCGCTTCAGCGCTTGCATCGTCGCGGGCAGCACGACTTCGTACACGCTCAGCAGCAACAACTCGGTGTTCGGCGACGCCAGCACTTCGTCCATCAATCGTTCGAGTCCCGGATGCGGAATCTTGTCCAATCCCAACGGTGGCTCGCGCATCTCACTAACGCGTCGGCGAATCAACGTAACTTGCTCTGCACACAAGTAACCGTGGTAGCTGAACGCCGTCTTCAATTCGTAAATCGCTTCGCCCGTAATGCGGGCCGTGAACGTTTCGTAAAGTCGCTTCAGCACATAATGCAATCGCTTCAGTCGATCGACGCTATCATCTAAACTCCAAACGTTTGCTCCCGCAAACGCCGTCGCTGCGCGTTGCATTGATGCCAAACCGGCTAGCGGTGGCAAGTTCCGGTAGCCCGTGTAACGACTCAGATCGCTGCCAGGTTTCGGCTCATCCTGCTCCGTGCGTTCTGTTGAATGCAGTGGTTGAGTCGGCTGAGTCATAATGCGTTCCGCTGCAGTTAAATTAAGGGAGTCGAACAGTCGCGTAGCTCAAACGGCCTCCACTCTACCAAAAACCCCCGCAACCGACGATCAGCATCGCAGTCATAACTTTTGGGATTGCGTTTGGGTAGCACGGTAATACTAAATGGCGGCAAAAGCTGCACCAGCTTCCTTCGAGCAGCCGCTTCAATCCCCGCGAATTAACTAGGTCCTCTTTGCTCTGGGCAACGGCATTCTGAAGTGAGATCCTGATTGAGCGCTGCTTTGACGCCGTCCCTTTGCACAATAGCGGGACCGCTTAGAAACTGCCCTTGAGCGCACGGATGCGAAGTTGCTAGTATCGAACTTAGGTGCGGCTTGAGCGTCTTCCAGGAGATTCAGTAATGGGTTACAGCAGGATCTACTTAGTCGATGACGACGACGGAGTGCTACTGAGCACCCAGGCATTGCTCGAGCTGTTCGAACTGAAAGCAACGCTCTATTCGTCCGGAGCTAAATTGCTGGAGGACGTGGAATGCTTCAGCAGCGGTTGCATGATCGTCGATTATGAAATGCCCGGCATGTCCGGCTTGGAACTGATTAACGAAGTGCGAGCGCGGGGCAAGAATTTTCCCTTTCTTCTAGTCTCAGCCCACGCCACAATTCCCATCGCGGTCGAAGCGGTGAAGCTCGGCGCAGTGAATATCATTGAGAAGCCTTATCGGGCTGACAAGTTCATTGAAAACGTGAACTTGATGTTGCAGTTGAGCCGCCAACTCGATGATGAGCAATCAGCTCAGGAGCAACAAGATGACCCACGCGCGCTGCTGACTCCTCGCGAGATGCAAGTGTTAGAGTTTGTAGTTCAAGGACATCTTTCGAAGCATATCGCAGCTTTGCTTAACATCAGTTGCAAGACGGTCGAAGTGCACCGCAGCAATATTACTAAGAAGTTCAAAGTCGATTCCGTCGCCCAGTTGGTCGGACGCGTACTGCAACTCGATCCAGAAGTGCTCAGCAGAAACTCGAGGGCATAGCTTGAGTTTACTTCGGCCATTTACGTTAGGGTCGATGATCGACAGGGTATTTCAACTCTCACTGTGTCTTGCTCAATGAGATTTGCACTAAATCCATATGTCCACTTCGATAATATCCCGCACACCCTCGCAGATAGTGCATGTACATGTCGTAAGTGTCTTGCGTTGTTAGCTCAATGGCTCGTTCGCGAGCGGCTTCTAAATTGTCCGCCCAGCAGGTGAGCGTCCGCGCATAATGAGGTTGGAGCGACTGAATACGTGTTACTTCAAATCCAGCTTCACGCGCGTATCGGCAGATTACGGACGGCGGTCGCAATTGTCCGCCCGGGAAGATCTTCTTGGCAATGAACTTCGCGAACAGCACCCCTTCGTGAGTCGGCATCATACCTTTTTCTTTCAGCACCTCGATCTCAGGAAATACGATAGCCTGAATAATCATCGGGGCTCGCGGAGGCAACAAGCGGTAGCACTTCTCGAAGAAAGCCGCATAGCGTTCTTCCTTAAAATGCTCCATGGCACAGATCACTGAAATGCGATCCACAGGCTCTTCGAATTCTTCCCATCCCTGCAGGCGGAATTCCGCTATCTCACAAAGACCCGATGTTATCGCCTGCTGGCTCGCAAATTCAAATTGCTCGCGACTGAGCGTGATACCGACACCCGTTGCATGTCGAGTTTCAACGGCTCGGATCAAGAACGATCCCCAGCCGCAGCCCACATCCAACAGTCGCTGCCCGGGCTGCAAGTCGATCTTGCTAATCGCCAAATCGATCTTTGCATTCTGCGCCTCTTCTAGCGTCATGTCGTCGCGCTCAAAGTAAGCGCAGGTGTACATCATCGTTGGACCAAGAAAGAGCGCAAAGAAATCATTGCTTAAGTCATAATGCGCTTGAACATCTTCGTAGGGTGGCTTGAGAGTTGGCATGTTGGCTCGCTACCTATAAAAGTTGTATGAAGTTAGCTCAGTTAGATTTCCATCCTTCGATCTTGAATTGCGACACGTAACGGAACTACCAAAATAGAGTACGTTTCGTCGTTATTCAAGCAACTTTAATGTGTCCTCATTTGCAGCGTTGATGCACTCTCGGCGAGCCGTTAGGGGATGTTGCGGTTTGAAGGCAACCCTTGAAATCGAACTAAATTGCTCACCGCTTTTCGACGCTATGTAAGTTCCCCGGGTTACGCTCCGTTTTGCCCGCGGCTCGTTCTTACCCGGGGGTATGCCATCGCTTCGCGGTTCGTTGGGTAAGAGGTCATCGCGAGAGAGATTGAAGGATTCCCGAACCCGTTTCGTGCGAACCACTTAGCGACATCCGTCCCCAGCGACTAAACAAGGAAGCCTTTTAGCTCACCGCAGGCTGCGATAGACTGGCAGGCGTTGACGGGATGCTGGATCCGGCGACGTGTTTTTACTCAGGATGAAAATATGAGCGGCAACTTTGTTCATTTGCACTGTCACAGTCACTATAGCCTGCTGGACGGTGCGAGCTCGATTAGCAAACTGATCGACCGAGCGAAATCGCATGGTATGAACGCGCTGGCGTTGACGGATCACGGAAACTTGCACGGCGCGCTCGAGTTCTATCAGAAGGCGAAAGCGGCTGGCATCAATCCGATCGTTGGTTACGAAGCTTATGTCGCGCCGGGCAGCCGTTTTGCGCGCGGCGATGCATCTTCGTCCAAAGAAGCCGCGTATCACTTGACGCTGCTGGCCAAGAATCGCGTCGGCTTCCAGAACTTGATCAAGCTGGCTTCGAAAGCGAGCCTTGAAGGTTTTTTCTTCAAGCCACGTATTGACACCGTCCTGTTGGCTGAGTTGAACGCAGGCATTTTTTGCTGTAGCGGCTGTGGGTCGAGCGAGTTTTCGCGGGCAATTCTGGCGGGTTATGACACCTCGGCGGCGGAACACGCAGCGATCAAGACAGCGCAGAAGTTTCACAAAATCTTTGGTGATCGTTACTTCATCGAGATCATGAACAACGACCTGCCGATCCAACGTCAGCAGTTGGAAGGTGCCGTCGATATCGCCAATAAACTGGGCATTCCGTTGGTCGCGACCAGCGATGCGCACTACGTCGACCAAGGTGACGCGGAGACACAGGACGTGTTGCTGTGCATCAATACTGGAAAATTCCGCACCGATGTGCAGCGGATGAAGATGGAAGGCGATCAGTTCTTCTTGCGTTCGCCTCAGCAGATGTACGACAGTTTCCCGGGACTCGAGTCAGCAGTCGCTCGTAGCCAGGAGATCGCAGACTCGGTGAACATCGAGATCGAGCTGGGCAACCGCAACTTTCCGCGTTACACGTTGCCGGTGAAGCGCGAGCCCGACGAATACCTGCGCGAGATCTGTATCGAAGGCTTGAAGGATCGCTACCGCGGCGACGATACGATGCTGCTGCCGAGCGGCGAACTGGCACAGGTGGTCATGGATCGTTTGGACCGCGAGCTCGGCGTGATCCAGCGTTTAGGTTTCGCGAACTACTTCTTGATCGTATGGGACTTCGTGCGCTATGCGCGCGAGCAGAATGTACCAGCCACGGCGAGAGGTAGTGGTGTGGGTGCAATCGTTTGTTATGCGCTGTACCTCAGCCACGTGTGTCCGATCCGATACGATCTGCTGTTCGAACGGTTCTTGGATGAGAATCGCCGCGAGGCGCCGGATATCGATATCGACTTTTGCAAAGACCGTCGCGGCGACATCATTCAATACGTGAAAGACAAGTACGGTGATGACAACGTCGCGCAGATCGGCACCTTCGGAACTCTGCAAGCTCGCGCTGCGATCAAAGACGTCGGACGCGCACTGGGTATTCCGCTGGCACGTGTGAACCAAGTCACGGAGATGGTTCCCGACGAACTGAAGATTACCATCTCCAAAGCGCTCGAAAAGAACATCGAACTGAAGGCTGCGTACGACACCGATCCAGCGGTCAAAGAGCTGCTGGACATTGCCAAGAAGATCGAAGGGCTTGCACGCAATATCGGCACGCACGCTGCAGCGGTGGTGATCGCCGACAAACCGCTAACGGACTACGTTCCGCTCAGTCGAGTGTCCGGAAAAACGGACATCATCACGCAGTGGTCAATGGGCGATGTCGAAGCGGCTGGTCTGTTGAAGATGGACTTCCTCGGCCTGCGTAACTTGACGATCCTGTCGAAAGCGGTCGATATCATCGAGCAAACGACCGGCGAACGAGTGGATATTCTGCGTTTGCCGCTGGAGGATAAAGCCACATTCGCGCTGCTGCAACGCGGCGAAACGAAAGGTGTCTTCCAGTTGGAAAGCGGCGGGATTCGCGACTTGCTGCAGCGCATGAAGCCGGACCATTTCCGCGACATTATCGCTACCAACGCGCTGTATCGCCCCGGTCCGCTCGAAGGCGGAATGGTCGACGACTATGTTGCGGTGAAGCACGGTCAGAAGAAGGCCGAGTACATTCACCCAGTGATGAAAGAGATCTTGGAAGAGACCAACGGTGTGATGGTCTACCAAGAGCAGGTGATGCGCATCCTCAATCGGCTTGGCGGCATCGAATTGGCGAATGCGTACACGTGTATTAAAGCGATCAGTAAGAAGAAAGAATCGTTGATCGCAGCGAATGAAGCGAAGTTCATGGAAGGCGCGGTCGCAAAGGGCGTGTCGGAGAAAGAGGCTCGCGCGCTGTGGGAGATGATCCTCAAGTTCGCTGGATACGGCTTCAACAAGAGTCACTCGACCGCCTACGCGCTGCTCGCTTACCAGACCGCTTACTTGAAAGCTCACTATTCCGTTGAGTTCATGGCGGCGTTGTTGTCAGGTGACATTCCAGGACGCAACTTCAAGCGTAAAGACTCGCTGGTCGAACACTTGGAAGACTGCGCGCGGATGAACATCACTGTCGTACCGCCGGATGTGAACAGCTCTGATGTCGACTTTACTGTCGCTGATAAGAAGATTTACTTCGGGCTGTCCGCGATCAAAGGCTGTGGTGGCGGCGCTGGCGAAGCGATCGCGCGAGCTCGCAAGAAAGGCGGCGCGTTCAAGAGCCTGTTTGACTTCTGTGAACGCGTTGATCCGACGGAGTGCAACAAGTCGACGATCGAGACGCTGATCAAAGCCGGTGCGTTCGATTCGCTTGGCGCGCGGCGTTCGCAACTGATGGCGAGTGTCGAGAAAGCGATTCAGTCGGGTGCGACTGCGCTAGCTGATAAACGCAGCGGACAGATGAACTTCTTTGACGAGATCGAAGAAGACGTTCCGGCTCAAGCGGCAGCCACACAGAACTTGCCTGACATCCCCGAGTTCGAAGACAAGATGAAACTCGCGATGGAGAAAGAGGTGCTCGGCATGTACCTGTCCAGTCACCCGTTAGCCGAATACGTGCAGCAACTCAGTACGCTGTGCACGCACAAATCGGTCGATATCAAAGCGGTGAAGAATCGCAGTGAAGTGATGGTCGGTGGCATGATCTCGTCGATCAAGATCGCGAACACTCGAAACCCAAAACCGAATCAACCGAGCAAGTACGCGAACTTCGACCTCGAAGATATGGACGGCGCGATGCGCTGCATCTGCTGGCCGGACGGTTACGCGAAAGTCGGCCATCTGATTATCCCCGAGTCGGTCGTGATCATGCGAGCCACGGTCGACAAACGCGACGGCGGCGACGAATTTAACTTGATCGCCAACGAAATCATCCCGATCGAAGAAGCCAGCAGTCGCTTCACCGCTGGCCTGCGAATCCACATCGACGAGAACAAGCACTCCGTCGAATTGATTCCAAAGTTAAAAGAGATTCTGCGCGGTTATCCGGGCAAAATGGAGGTCACCCTGGCTTTGCGGCTGCTGTCGGGCGAAACGGTGCAGATGAAATGCAAAAAACATCCGGTCGAAATATCGAAGGAGTTGCGAATGCGGCTCGACGATCTGCTGGGTGAAACAAGCCACCGGCTGCTGGTGGCTCCGCCGAAAATGAAGGCCCCGGCGCCGCCCCGGCGAGGCGGCGGTCACTGAGTCGCAGATTTCAATACGGTTGACGCTGATAAGCAACCAAAAAGAGGGGTTAAATTTAGCTTGACTGTCGGCTTAAACTGGCCGCGCGCAGCACTTTCGCGATGGATTTTGCGAGTGGCTGCAAGCGTTGGTTGCCTTTGCATGAAGTGGCAATTAACCTTGTAGCTGAGGCGAGAAGCGTTTGCTGAGTATGCGTTCGCTTTTTTCGATCAACACACAGCTTATCAGTACATCTTTTGACCCAGGGCAACGCCGATGCAATTTCATCGCTTCTTTTGCAAAATGACTGTTTTTGCAGTTGTTCTTTTTGTGGGTGGCGTCGATTTGTTCGCTCAAGGAGGTGCTGGCGGGACTGCAGGTGGAACCGCTGGTGGAACTGCTGGCGGAACTGCTGGCGGGACTGCGGGTGGAGCCGCCGGCGGAACAGTGGGTGCGGCGGGCGTTGAGATCGATGCGCAGGGTGTGTTGCGAGTTATGCAGAACAACCCGATGCTGACGATGCAACGGTTGCAAGCCGCTAAGCGAGCTTTGCCTCGCGAGTTGGCCCAGCCGAGTAAGTTGCGTAAGGTTTCGTTGAACCGGTTGGAGGCTCAGGTTGCAAAGCAGCTGCAGGGCAAAGGGCCGCTTAGTCTTGATATGCTGACGCTGGCTGGATTGACTCGTTTGGAGTACGTCTTCTTCTACCCTGAAACTGGCGACATCGTTTTAGCGGGACCCGCAGAAGGTTTCGGCCGCGATTCGCAAGGACGGCTGGTTGGAGTCGACTCCGGCAAGCCATGTATTCTGCTCGAAGACCTCGCTGTCGCGATGCGAGCTTTCCCTCCGCAGGGCGACACTTCGAACTTGATTCGTGTTTCTATCGATCCAACCAAAGAAGGTCTGGCTCGCATGCAAGAAACGCTCAAGCAAATCGGATCGACTTACCAGCCGAGCCAAGTGCCGATGATCGTCAACGCGTTGCGTCAAAGTCTCGGCATGAACGACGTTACTCTCGAAGGCGTGCCGAGAACAACTCACTTCGCACACGTTCTGACTGAAGCCGACTATCGCATGAAACTGATCGGTATCGGCCTCGAAGCACCCCCAGTTCCGATGACGACTTACATCCAGAAACTCGGTTCGTCGGTTGTTCCGAACAACGCACTGATTCGCTGGTTCTTTGTCCCGGATTACAACTCCGTCGCTTGCACCGAAGACGGACATGCGATGCAGTTAGTAGGACAAGGTTTGAAACTGATCGGCGAAGACGAGCAGGTGAATCGCGACGGCTCGCGCAAGGCTCGCGGCGGTTCAATGAATCCAGCTAGCAAGGCGTTTACTACCGACTTTACAAAGAAATTTGAAGCCATCGCAGCTCAGAGCCCGATTTATGGCCAGCTCCGTAACTTGGTGGATCTGAGTATCGCTTGTGCGTTTATCCAAGATCGCAAGCTGTACGATCAAGCGAATTGGGATCAAGGTGTTTTCGGACACGAAGATAAATTCTCAGTTGAAACGCTGCCTGCACCGCGTCAAGTTGAAACAGCGATCAATGCCGTTATCAAAGGCACGCGCTTGATCACCCCAATCGGTGGTGGCGTTGAAATCCAAGCTCGCAAGGCACTAAATTCCGACAATATTCAAGCAGATGAAGATGGCAACATCGCGAAGCAGCGTGACGCGCTGAGTTTGAAAAACTTGTCCGCCGATCAGTGGTGGTGGGATTGATTGCTAGTCGGTCGCCCATGGTCAAATTTTCTCTGGGCTACCTGCTCTGGGCTACCTTCTTTCGGCGACTTCCTAGTGCTACGTTGCATCTTAATTTGAGTGTGACATTTTTGTATGACGGACTTTCTAGTCCGTCAGCGTCACTAAATAGACGTCAGTAGCTGAGCGTAAACTCGATCGGTCGATGATCTGAACCTGCATCGATCGTGTGGACGCGGCGGTTCGTGATGGTGCATTCACCTCTGGTCAAAGCATGATCGATCGGAATACCGGCCGCTCCCAGCCATGCTGGCCAGCTGGCATTGTTTCCCGATCCGCGGCGAGAATCTCGAAAGCCAGCTCGTTCGAGCTCCCAGAACGACGGCGTCCAAGGTGTCGTGTTGAGATCACCGGCCAGGCACAGTGGCTTGTCGCGTTCGCCAGACCATTCTAGAAACCTTCCAATCTGTTTGTCTCGAATCAAAGCGCGTTGAGGCGGTGTAGGCGAGAAAGTGTGCATCGCCACCAATTCCACTTGGCGATCTCCTTTCGCGTTGGTGATCTTGGCCACGATCGATGGCATCACACGTGTCGCAAAGTTCTGCACTTCGAACTCTACCTGATAGTTCTTAGCATCCGTTCGGCAATAGACCGCAATGCCTCCGCCGCCCCAAACCGGTATCTGCTCAGAGATCGGAAAATGTTCTGCGATCCAGGGTGCGCGCGATGGCAAGTCCGGTCGCATTTCAATCAACACTAAAATGTCTGGATCCACCTCGCGAATGAACGCGACGATCGAATCGAACTCTTCATTCGTGGCGAGCACGTTCCAAGAAAGCACGCGAAGTTCGTTAGCTCTCGGCGAACTGGACCATGGCAACAAGTACCAGGGTTGAACCAAAAACGCAAAAAAAGCTGCCATGAAACAACAGACGATGGCGGTTCGACGGTGCGCCGTGAACCATAAAATGGGGATCACGACCAACGTTGCAACGAACGCGTGAACGGCGAAGTGCACAGCCAGTTCAAGCCAAGGATTTAGTCGTGCAAGTGCTATGCAGACCAGCAAAAACAGTAGGCCACACGAAACCGTAATTGCGATATGCTGAACCGTCAAGGAAGCCAACAGCAACACACGGCGCATGTAAGTTAACTCGGGATTGTTGTTCATAAGTGCCGTGAATCGCGACTGCGCAAGTCAGACGAGAAGGATTAACCTGTTTGGAGATTGGGACATTTCAATTGCGCCGCACAGTAGATAGACTTAGAACTCCCTAAAATGTGCAGGCGCTCTGCTTTCTCGCGTTTGTTTTGTCGCGTTACTGCTCCATCCTACCCCACCCAATTCTGAGGCGATAGACATGCTACTTCTCCGTACAACCCTGCTCGCGCTAATCTGTGTTTTCGTAACTTCACTGGTCCCTCAAAAACTACCCGCGCAAGAGAACGCTGACAAAGGCAGTGCTGCGAAAGAGATTTTCAATGGTAAAGATCTCACAGGCTGGAAAGGGAATCCTGAGTTGTGGTCTGTCGAAGACGGTTGCATTACAGGCACAACGACCGCTGACAAGAAACTGACGTTTAACACGTTCCTGATTTGGGAAGGTGAAGTCAGCGATTTCGAGTTGGAGTTTGACTACAAGATCGGCTCTGAGGGCAATTCCGGAGTTCAATACCGCAGCAAAGTGATGAATGAGAAGGATTTTATCGTCGGCGGGTATCAAGCGGATATCGACGCTAGTTTGCAGTACGCAGGCATCAATTACGAAGAGAAAGGCCGCGCCATCTTGGCTCAGCGTGGCCAACGCGTCACCATCGATAAAGCAGGCGGGAAGAGCGTCGATCAATTCGGCGACACCAAGGAGCTGGGAAAAGCCGTCAAGGGTGGCGAGTGGAACCATTACAAAGTGGTCGCAGTCGGCAACAAACTCAGCCACATGATCAACGACCAATTGATGTCAGAAGTCATCGACAATCAAGAAGAAAAAGCGTCGAAGTCCGGTGTGCTCGCCTTCCAAATTCACGTCGGACCGCCGATGAAGATTCAGTTCAAGAACATCAAGCTGACTGAAGTCAAGTAAATCGAGCCGCGTTAGCTACTGCTTAGTCAACATTCAATTTTAGGGTGGCAATGGTTGCACACTCTGGGGCTCTGCGACTGGCGTGGTGCATGTGGCCCAAACCACGCCCTTCGCAAAGCCTCAGGGCGTGCCACCTAAAAAAACTAGCCCTAGATTTTAATGTTGTTTCTACCTTCAAGAAAGCAAGCGATGATGCTACGCATTGCCTTGTTGATAGTGTTCTCTGCGACATTCTGCGGGCTTGGTCCTGGCGGTCTGCAGTTGTGTGGCAACGTGACCGCGCAAGAGAAGAATCGACCCAACATCCTGTTTGCGATCGCGGATGATTGGGGCGCTCATGGTGGTGCATACGGTACGACCTGGGTGAAAACGCCGACGCTTGATCGCATCGCTCGCGAGGGGCTGCTGTTCAAGAATGCTTTTACACCGACGGCTAAATGTGCTCCGTCACGCGCTTGCCTTTTGACTGGCCGCTATCCTTGGCAACTTGAAGATGCGGCCAAC
The DNA here is from genome assembly GCA_041742175.1 of Pirellulaceae bacterium. Taxonomy (GTDB): domain Bacteria; phylum Planctomycetota; class Planctomycetia; order Pirellulales; family Pirellulaceae; genus Aureliella. Next base: position 264 of record JBGSJB010000037.1, on the reverse strand, counting down.
CATCAATGTTACTTTCCCGCCAAGTTCAAGAGCTGGCCAGAAGCATTGATGGATCACGGTTGGTTTGTGGGTATCACGGGTAAAGGCTGGGGGCCTGGCGAAGCGAACGATTTGAACGGCAAACCGCGTCAGATTGCTGGAGTGGGATTCAACAAGCATCGTACGAAGCCGCCGGCGAGCGGCATTGCGAACAACGATTACGCTGCGAATTTCGCTGATTTTCTGGAGAGCGCACCGCAGGATAAACCTTGGTGTTTCTGGTAC
>JBGSJB010000036.1:0-17554 GCA_041742175.1 Pirellulaceae bacterium | reverse complement strand
TATCTCGATACAATACACAGTTCACGTTCGCGAGCTTATGAACTGAATCTGGCGATTTGCGATTCGCTCGTTGAACGCCTGCAAGAAGTTCGTCGTTTGCGAGCTGACGGAGTGTTGGCAGAACTGACGACGGCTCGCGACGTTGCAAAGTCAGAGCTGGACACCGTCACTGACAAACTACAAACGATCGAACGCAAAGCTGGTGAGGATCTCAGCGACCTCCGCGGCATGACTGACGCCGGTTCCAATACGAACTCGGCACGTTTGCAGCTCGACAGTGTTAAATCTGAGCTCCGTCAAGTTGAAGCGCAGTACCAGCAGATGAAGCTGGATCTCGAGCTGGCTGAAAAAGCATTCGCGAGTCCAGAGGAACTGCTCAGCCCGAATACGCTAGTCAATTCGCAGCCCGGTTTGAAGAAGCTGCGCGAAGGCTTGGCCGACGCGCGCATCAACGCTTCGCAACTCCAAGGACGATTCACCGAGCAACATCCGCTGGTTATCGCCGCTTTCAAAGCTGAACAAGAAATTCAAGTTCGTTTGCGCGAAGAACTCGGGTTGGCTCGGCAAGCCATCGTGAACGATACGTTGCTGATCCAAAAGCGGATGGCGAGCCTGCAACAGCAACAAGATCAGTTGACCAAACGCATTGAAGGCATGGCGAACATCCGCGCTGAGTATGCGAACCTGATTGCCGAAGTGCGATCGCGCAGTCAAGTGTTGCAGGATACAGAACGGCAACTGTCGGAAGTCCAAGCGGCTCGCGATGCAGCAGTTTCTTGTAGTCTAGTGACTCGCATCGATAATCCTTTCGCCAGTGAAACACCAGTCGGACCGGGCCGCACAACGATTCTCGCCGGATCGACCGTAGCAGGATTGTTCTTCGGATTTGGTGCGCTCTTCCTTTTGGCGCCGATGGAGTCAACTGGGTTTGGTCGCCGTGCAACCGACTTTGCATCGAGCATCGGGCGTCGAGCATCGGATCGCATTCCGGGGCTTCGCAGCACCGATAGTGTTGTAGTGACGATCAACGATCCATCGTTGTCAGCGATCGCCTCGGCCGCGCCAACTGCTGACAATCGTTCTCAATCGCCTTCGGGAGTTAGTCGCATGCGGCGTTCAAGCGAAGGAAACGCATCGGAGCCGCAAAGTACTTCTGTTGCCGCACGATCGACTGAGCAAACTGACAATTCAGCGCAGTCGGTAGCTCCTGTCCAAATTGTGGTACAGCCCAATGTAACGCAGCCCGGTGCAACGCAGCCCGGTGCAACTTCGACACCTGCCGATGGAAAGCGCAAACCACTGCCGCCAACTTTGCCACGTCAACGTTAAGCTCGCTTCACTCATTTGCCACTGCATCATTGGTCGCTGCAAGATTGGTCACTGCAACAATCGCATCGCCAGCATCATTCGCCACTGCATCGATCGCTGCAAGCAACAGGAAACGGACACGATGGTTGAAGTGGAACAACTGACGAAATCTTATCCCGATTTGATGACGGGAAAATTCGTCGCGCTCGACCATGTATCCTTTGCGGTACAACCCGGTCAAATATTCGGATTGCTCGGGCCGAACGGCGCTGGAAAGACAACAGCGCTTCGCATATTGAGTACCGTTCTGCAGCCGACCAGCGGTCTGGCGCGTGTCAATGGATTCGATGTCACGACGCATCCCTACGAAGTGCGTCACAGCATCGGGTTCGTGTCGAGCAACACTGCGATCTATGATCGTATGACCGCTTGGGAAATGGTCGAGTATTTTGGGCGACTGTATGGAATTGCGTCGGAGCGTTTAGCGGAGCGGATGGAGAAGATCTTTGCAGATCTTCAGATGAATGAGATTCGAGACGTGGCGGGCGCGCGAATGTCGACCGGCATGCGTCAGAAGGTCTCCATCGCGCGAGCTATTGTTCATGACCCACCTGTGTTGATCTTCGATGAAGCTTCGCTGGGACTCGACGTGATGGTCGCACGTGCTCTGGTCGACATCATCAGCGGCTTGCGCGCCAGTGGCAAGTGCATCATCTTCTCGACACACATCATGCGTGAGGTCGAACGTCTGTGTGACCGCGTCGCAATCCTCTACCGTGGCCGTATCTTGGCCAGCGGTTCGCTTGCTGAACTGACGGAGCGTTACGGCGAAACGGACTTTGAAGAGCTGTTTTTCAAGTTACTGCGTACTTCCGATCGCGCCCATCAGGCTGGCGTAGCGTGTGTTGACGCAGCGATGGCACTAGCCGCCCCAACCCGTGACGCAGGTAGCAACTGATGAATTGGCGGCACATTCAACTGATTTATCATCGCGAGATGCGAGATCAACTCCGTGATCGTCGCACGCTGTTTACGATCGCCGTGCTTCCGCTGCTGCTCTATCCGCTGATCGGTTTGCTGATGATGCAGGTCGCTCAGTTCAACCGTGAGTACAGTGTGCGGATTCGTGTAGTTGGTCATGAGAATTGGCCCCAAGCCCATCCTCTGCTCGACCCGCAACGCAAATTGAGCTTGCCAACGAGCGTGACCGAACCGGCGCGATTGATTGAATTCAGCACCGAGTCTTGGCCGGTGGATGGCGAAGGTTTAGATGGCCTGCGTCGCACATCGAGCTCCGCTGTGCAGTTGGATCTTGTGGACGCAGTGCTGATCGTGAAGCCGGAGTTTCAGTCGCACATGCAACGTCGCTTGGCTTCCGCAGCGATCAAGGTCGAAGCCAGCAACGCCGCGGAGATAGCTACCGAGTTAGTAGGAAGCAAAGTGGTCGCTGAACAAGCGACTGCACCGTTTACTGACGATGGACTGGAATTAGTCGTTAACTTGGCCCGCGACCATTCTCAACTAGCTCAAAGCCGGCTGCAACGTGTGCTCGACAGCTGGCAACAATCTTGGATCTCGCAGGAACTCGTGCTGGCCGGAGTCAGTCCGCAGTTGGTCGAGCCTTTAGTGTTGTCGCAAACCGATGTTTCGCCAGTATCGGTGCGTCGCGCGATGTTATGGTCGAAGGTGCTGCCCTTCGTCATGCTGGTCTGGGCGCTTACCGGCGCGTTCTATCCAGCCATCGATCTGTGTGCGGGCGAAAAAGAACGCGGGACACTGGAAACGCTGCTTAGCAGCCCCGCGCGTCGCAATGAAATTGTGTGGGGTAAATTGTTCACCGTTGCAACGTTCAGTATCTCCAGCGCACTGTTGAACCTGTTCAGTATGCATGCGACAGCCGGATTGATTGTAAAACAACTTGCATTGGCTGGATCCTCTCAAGCCGCAGATGCGCTTGGGCCGCTGCCGATCCATGCGCTTGGGTGGTTAGTCTTGTTGCTGTTGCCGATGGCGGCGTTCTTCAGCGCGCTAGCGCTTGCGGTCGCGGCTCTGGCTCGCAGTACCAAGGAAGGTCAGTATTACTTAATGCCACTGCTGCTGGTCACACTGCCGCTCGTTTCGTTGCCTATGATTCCAAGCCTTTCGTTGAATCTTGGAACCAGTTTGGTTCCAGTCTCGGGCGCGGACTTTCTAGTGCGCTCGCTGATCGAAGGACGCTATGCGGAAGCGTTGATGCACTTGCCAGTAGTTGTCATGGTGACGATCGCCTGCTGCTTGCTTTCTATTCGGTGGGCGATTCGTCAGTTCGAAAGTGAGTCCGTAATGTTCCGTGAATCGGATCGTTGGAACTTGCAAAGTTGGTTGCATCATCTGTGGCGCGATCGCGGTATGACTGCGTCGCCTGCCGAAGCGATCCTTTGCGGCTTGATCATACTGGTCGCGATGTTCTTCGCACAATTTATGGCTGGTTCGAGCATAGCCGACTGGAACGCTGTGGTTCGCATGACAGTCGCGGTGCAAATCGGTTTGATACTTATGCCGTGCCTGCTAATGGCACTATTTCTTACTCGCTCACTGCGTCACGCCTTACGCATTCATCATGTTCAACCGTCGCACTTGGTGGCGGCGATCTGTTTAGGAGTGACGCTGCATCCAACCTACACAGCTCTTGGGAATGCCATTCGGTACGTTTACAGTCTGGGCGATCAAATTCAGGCCGCCTTAGCGCACTTCAGCCAGATAATCTACGCGCAACCTCTGTGGGCTGTGCTGCTGTTGCTGGCGGTGTTACCAGCGATGTGCGAAGAACTGACCTTCCGCGGCTTTATCTTCGGCGGACTTGTAAAACAAGGCGGCGCACTGCGCGCGATCCTGATTACGTCACTGTTCTTTGGGTTCACGCACACCATACTGCAACAATCGATCGCCGCGACCATCATGGGAGTGATGCTCGGATTAATCGCGTGGCGTACTGGCGGCGTCTTGTGCTGCATCGCTGTGCATGTGATCAACAATGTGCTCTCGATTGGGCTCGCGTGGATGCCTGCGAACCACTACGAGTTACCCCCATCGCTGAGCTGGTGCCTGCGAGTTGAGAATGACACTTGGCTCTATCAACCGCAGTGGCATACAATCAGCGTTGGCATTGCGCTGGTGATGATCGCAATACTGTTCAATCGCAGCCCAGAAACCCAGCGCGTCGTACAAGTCGAAGCGCTGTAGAGCGTGCGTGTAGATTTGCGTTAGTTTGCTGAGTCGGCTAAGCGGCTCGACGCATCTCTTTGTAAGCGAGCAGAACTTCGTAGAAGTCTGCGGATACCTCCAGCGATTCGTCGGAGAAATCGTTTAGCCAATTGCGATTGTTGCGAGCTGCATCCATCAATAGCGGCAGCACTTGCCGCATACTGACAATCACCCGAGGTCGCTCAATTAACGCCGGAGCCTCCAAAAAATCCTGGTCACTAACGAGTCGCAAGTGAGTTGCCGCCATATTCGCTCCACTAGGTTCATCCGTAGCAGCCGAGGTCGCTCGCAGCATCCATGCCGTCAGTCAGCGAACTATCAGCAGTTTTAAAACACCTTCGCGTCAAAGCGCGTTGGCTTTGGAGTTCTTCATCGACGCCCAAGGATGCTAAGATGAGCCGAGTTTTCCGATTAGTTGGAATTTAGCGACGCGGCCATTGCTAGCGTAAGGCGTCAAGCTGAATCGAGAGTGCGCCAACACTAAGCGAGTGCGCGATCACCCCCTTCACCATCGCAGTGTGAGCCTGCTTTCGTTCATGCTGCACTAGCACAACGTCGTGTTCGTTCCCATACCACCGAAGAGGTCGCCGGTTGACAGACGAATTAGCTCGATCGCTTCAGACCGATTCTGGACACCGAGCTTTCGCAGAAGTTCTTTTTTGCGATAGTGAACAGTACGAATGCTCATCTCAAGCGTTGCGCCAACTTCCTTGGTCGTGCGCCCGCGAACCAGCAGATGGAGAATTCTCGCTTCGTCGCTTTTCAATTTTTGCAGAATTTCGGTTGGGATTGCGTCGGACAATGTTAGCCGGTGATTTTTCTCGTTCGATGCCATGCGTTCAAGCAAGCCGCCCAAGTTTGCGCGCGAACATGGAAACTCGCAAACTTCGTCCGCGCCCAGTTTGATCGCTTGCACGACGCTGGCTATCTGCCACTGATTTCCATAAGCGACGATCTGCAGGGCGGGCCATCGATCCTTGACCTTCGTGACATTCTGCAGTTCATTGGCAGTGTCAGTTGTAACGCGTATCAGGATGCAACTGAATTGCAACCCGGAAGCCAGCATGCGCATCATCCCAGACTCATCGGTGAGGGATAATGAGTAAAGGTTCGAATCAAGCGAGGCGAGCAGTTGCTCCAAGTCGCTGGCGACGGATGTCACAACAAGGACATTCATAAGCCTGATTACTCCGATGCATTGATTTGTTCTTTGTCCGCTTGAAAGCTGTTGAGCCTCGCTGCTACAAGTGATATCCATACAATCGAATAATACGGGAGAAATGGTCGTGCGCTGTTCCGCCAATTGATCTAAGGGAATCCCTTAGCTCACAAGAGAGAGCCTAAACATCAGAGGAGTGTGCCTCCACGTCACAGGAGTGTGCGGAAATCATACGCTGTGTGCGATCAGATCGAGCTGAAAGCGTCGAATACGTGCGGAAAGGTAGGCGACCGCCTTGCACAGTTCGCGGAGGTTGACGGGTTTCGGTAGGAACTCGTCAACGCCAAGTGCAAAAGCGGATCGCGCCGCTTCCACTGTTGGCTGGGCGGTGAGAAAGATGACTTGGGTGAGCGGATTGAGCTGCTTTAGCTGTTTCAACAACTTAAACCCGTTGATGCTTGGCATGTCCATATCGCTGATGCACAAGTCAACTTTTCCTTCCGCAGCCAAGCCCCAGACCATCGTGGGGTCGATAGTTGTCGTTAGTTCCAACTCGGACGCAAATTCCCGCGATAAAGTTGTACCTAGCAGTTTGGCCATCGATTCATCATCGTCGACGACTAACGCACGAAGTTTCGAGTCAGCTGTGATCATATAGTGGGTCCTCGTTGAACAGGATTCATTCCTAACGATGCGCTCGCACGTAAGCGGCAAGAGCATCCTGTCTTTCATCGAATCAACTATGGAGAACGAATAGTTTAGGGGCATCATGCTTGTAGCGTTTTTTGCATTAAATTGCACTCGATTTGGTTGCTCGATTCGCAATTATTGCATCTGGAGTTTCCGCGAGAGCGAAGGCGACCCTCTTCGGGAAGGCTCTTAGCGTGCATGGTGCCAAAGTGTGCAAAGGAATTGTCCAGAGCCGCATCAGGAGCGTTAGCAAAGTATTACTAAGAGTGACGATGGTCTTTTTGAAGGTAATAACTGATGCAGCCAATTTATTCCGAGTTCAACGGTGACGTTGAATGGCAAGAGCTCTTGCACGACTTCATTGAACTGGTTCCGCAGCGCATCAACTCCATTCGAGAAGCGATGGCCCAGTTAGACGCAAATCGTGTGCGTACGGTCATCCATCAGATGCGTGGCGCATGCGGTAGTTATGGATTTCATACGATCACAAGGCCCGCAGCGGTGCTCGAGTCCGCTATTGAAGCCGACGCAAGCCTTGAGGCTCATCACGCACAGATTGAAGTCTTCATCCAGTTGCTGCAGTGCATTTCCTGCAGCGATGCAAAATCGCACGACATGATGCCTGCCACAGGTGAGCGATAATGCTCGTTGATCCTGCGCTGTTTGTTTCTGCATCGGCAATGGGCATTGCGCTTGCGCTGACGATTGCGATCGCCCTTATGCTGCTAACAGCGCTGGTTGTCGCAGGAAGCCACATCGTGCGTCTATCGCAGAAGAACGAGGAACTGCGTCCATTTGCTGACTTCATTCGCAACAGCAATCTAGCCGTGATAAAGACCGATGCAAAACGCCGTATTCAATGGGTAAACGCCGCGTTTACTAGGTCAACCGGGTTCAAGCTTGAAGACATCCACGGCGACAATCCAAGTCAGCATTTGCAATGCAAGGAGACCTCACAGTTGACGATTGCTGAAATGCGGCGTGCGCTTGATTCGAAAAAGGGCTTTCACGGTAAACTGATCAACTGTGACAAAAACGGTCGCAATCGCTGGGTTGAACTCGACATCGAGCCGTATTTTTCAAGAAGCGGTGCGCTAGCGGGTTTCACCTCACTCCAGCGTGACATTACGGATCGTAAAGCGCTTGAAGCGGCGCTGGAGGAATCGCACGCGTTGTTCAACGGTGCACTGAACGCCGCGATCGTCGGCATAGCTATACTCGACAAGTTTGGCAATGTGCTCTTCGTAAATTCGCAGTGGCGTCGAAGTCTGGGAGTGGCAGATCGGACAAGGAAGCCTGTCAGTGTGGGTGGTTGTTACTTCGATAGCTTTAGCGAAGCGATGTATGACAAGATCTTGAGCGGAATTCAACGCGTGGTGAACGGCGAATTGCCAGTCTTCGAATTGGAGTATCAGAAGTCGCGCGCGCCAACTGTCAAATGGCATCTTTTACGAATCACTCGATTCAGTTGCCAAGATTCGGTGCGTTTGATGGCTACTCACGAAGACATCACCGAGCGGAAGACGGCGGCTGAGAAGCTTTACTACAAGAAGGAAAAGCTCCGCAGTGTTTACAACGCTTGCAGCGACGGAATTCTGCTGTTCAATACGACAGGATTGTTTGACGCAAATAAAAGTGCGATGGCGATTTTTGGCGCGAACTCTATCGATGCTTTGCTCCGTAAGCAACTTTCCGATTTCGCTTGTCTCGAAGGAACCAGTTCGCAGTCGGTAGCGGAGCAGTTTTCGCATTACATGGTGCAGACGGCAGAGGTGGGGGAAGCTCGGTTTGAGTATCCGTTGCAGGATCTAAGTGGACGACAATTCCCAGCGGAAATACGGCTGTCGACGTTTCAGCACTTTAATGAACGTGTGACTCAAGCAACGATTCGAGACAACACCGAACGCAAAGCAAATGAGACTCGTCTGCAAGACATGAATCGGCAACTGCGCGAGGATTTGGACACGCGCATGGTGGCCGAGCAAAAGATCCTTGAAACCACTTTGTATTTAGATGTCTATCGTAAGATCGTCGATCATCATGCAATCGTGTCAGAGACGGATGTCTACGGCAATCTGATTGCAGTCAACGACGCGTTCTGTCAAGTCAGTGGTTACTCGCGCGAAGAGCTGATTGGCCGGAATCATCGAATCCTGAGTTCTGGAACTCACACGCCGGAGATGTGGCGCGAAATGTATCGCAGCACATTGCGCTGTGGATTTTGGCACGGCGAGATTTGCAACCGTGCCAAGAACGGTGATCTGTATTGGGTCGACACAACCATCGCTCCACTGTTCAACGATGCGGGAGAACTGCGAGGATATTTTGCGATTCGAGCGGATATTACTTCACTGAAGACTGCGCAAGCTCAAGCGGAAGCAGCTAGCCGAAGCAAGAGCGAGTTCTTAGCGAATATGAGCCACGAGATCCGAACTCCGATGACAGCGATTTTGGGATACGCTGACATTCTCGATGAATTGGGAAGCTGTCCTAATTGTCTGTCTTCGTCACAAACGAAAACCGCTGTCGATACGATACAGCGTAACGGTAAACATCTTTTGGCGATCATCAATGACATCTTGGATATCTCGAAGATCGAGGCGGACAAGATGACCATCGAATCGCTTGAAGTAAACTTGCCGGTGCTCATGGCGGACTTGCTGAACACGATGCAGGTTCGGGCGCAAGCGAAAGGGTTGGAGCTGGGATTTGAGACCCAGCCCAACGTGCCTAGCTACATCACAACTGATCCGACTCGGCTGCGGCAAATTCTAGTGAACTTGATCGGAAACGCGATCAAATTTACGGAGTACGGTAGTGTGCGCGTATCGGCGCGCATGAACACCACGAGTTCGCGATCGTTGCTAATCGATGTGATCGATAGCGGCATCGGTATGACTGCGGAACAGATGAGTCGATTGTTTGAAGCCTTTGAACAAGCTGATACGTCGACCACGCGGCGCTTTGGCGGGACCGGTCTGGGGTTGCGGATTAGCAAGCGGTTGGCGGAGATGTTAGGTGGCGGAATCAGCGTTGCTGCAAATCCGATTGAGGGCAGTTCGTTTACGTTAGAAATTGATATTGGTGAAATGGGTGAACGGAGCGGCGCGCAGTCGACGGTAGCAGCTGCATTAGAAACAGCCGCAGACGTCGCGAGCGAGTGCACTCATGAAGATACGGATAGGTTTGTTGTAACGTCTCTCGCAACGTCAGCAGAGGTTCAAGCAGAACCGCAGTCGGAAATTGGTTTTAAGCAACCGCTGCTCGGCGTGAGCATTCTGCTTGCCGAAGATGGGCCCGACAATCAGCGACTGATCTTGCACCACTTGCGCAAGGCGGGCGCGACTGTGCAATTGGTTCAGAACGGTAAACTCGCTGTCGCAGCGATGACGCAAGCAGGGGATCTCGAATCCGATCTGAAAGGGGCAAACGAGTTCGATTTGGTTTTGATGGACATGCACATGCCTATCATGGACGGGTACGAAGCAACTGGCTTGCTACGTAGCAAGGGCGTGGTAATTCCAATCATTGCTTTGACTGCACATGCAATGGACGGAGACCTGCAACGATGCTTGGAAGCGGGCTGCAACTTACGACTTACCAAGCCGATCGATCGCTCCGAACTAATCGAGACTTGTCGCTCGATGCGTAAAGGGTTTGCTTCTAGTGGTGCAAGTCCAGTCGTACAGGCCATCGACGGTGCCGAGATGCTCATTTGAATTTCAGGTGATTCAGACGTTACCTGAATGCCTTTAGTGTCCGTCGCAAGTTGTCCGAACGCAGAATATGATCACCAAAACGCCTATCGCAATGAACGACATTGAATTCGGGCAACCGCTCGATGGCGATATCGTTGATTCGACTGACCGGGTGCTTTTTCGCCGCGGATTGAAAATGTCTGCGGTTCTGCAAGAGATGTGGCGAAAGCAAGGCGACGTGCCTTTCTTCATCATGAAAGAGGAAGCCGCTCGATCGCTAGCAGAGGACACGAACGAATTTGAAATCACTGAGATTGAGACAGACGACGAACCGTTTGTAATCACGACGAATGAGTTCGATGCAACGATCGTCGCTGCAACTCGCGAGTGGTACACGACGGTTGTGAATGAGCTTCAGGAGCTTGTTGTCGAGCTTGCTGGCGAGAATTATCTCACGCTGCGGTCCGTTGAAGACGCGGTCGATGTCTGTTGGGATCTACTGACTAAGGATGCGGCGATCGTAGTTTTCGAAGGACTGACGTTACCTGCGAGCGCGTCAGCGGAGTTGTCATTGGCAAGGCGGTCGAGCGCGCTAGCAGCTATCTCTGTGGCTGTGGCGCGCGAGTTTGGACTTGGTCGCGAAGAGTGCGCCAAAGTCGGTTTGGCAGCGCTTTTGCATGACTTGGCTTTGTTTCCGCCCATTCTGACTCGATTTCAAGATGCGTTTGACAGCCCCGAAGAAAAGCAGTCTGTAATCACGCGACATCCGTTCTTCACAACGGACATGCTAAGTGCACGCGTGGGTTTGCATGAAGTAGTGCGAATTGTTATCAATCAAGTTCACGAACAACTCGATGGGACGGGATACCCGCGCGGCATGCCAGGACATCTTATTAATGTCATGGCACGCATCATCAACTTAACCGATGCCTTTCTCAGTATGATCGCATTGTGCAGTCATCACGCTAGCTTCGTGTCTGGCGATGCGATCGCTTATTTGATTCATCACTCGACGAGTGGCGCGTTCGATTGCGAAGTGACGCGTGCATTTCTTGCAACATTGTCTTTGTATGGGATCAGCTCGCAAGTTGAACTCGATGATGGACGAACAGCGATTGTGCTTCGCAGCGTTGGAAGTAAACCGATGCAGCCAGTCGTGGCGGTGGAATCGCAGCAGGAACCGGGGAGGTGGGATACGATTGACTTGGAGGCCAAGGGCTTGAGTATCGTCGGACCCGCGCTGGAGGTTCGTAATCAGCATCGCAAACGCATGTCACGCCGCAGGATGGAGGAAGTGCTGTGGCGCGATGGGCACTTGGCGAATATGGGTGTGCGTGTTGGCTGTGCAGCAAAGTCGACCTGATTTGATGCACAGAGAAAACCGCGGCTAGCGCCGCTTCCGCTAACAAAGTGAGTGCCATTTGGCTAGCGCCGTTCGGCCAATGGTATACCCGAATCAAAATCGGGGTATGGCCAATCCGACTTGACGCCAGCTTGCAACATTCGCTACTTGTCATCCTGCGGAAAAATTATGCGCCAATTTCGTATTCGGACTCAAGTCCGCATTCGACAGCCAAGCGACGGATCGATGTCCTACCCCACTTCAGCTTCAAGGCCTGCAACGAAACGCTTGATCATGAGCGTGTCGGCATTACTATTTATGGCGGCGCTAGTGGGTTGTCGCAATGCTGCCTATACCGACCTGTATGTGGAAAGCATGGCTGCCGAGATCAGGCAACTTGAGGATCAACTGTACGAGTACGACAACGAATATCACATTCTCGAACAGGAACTGGCGAGTCTCCAAGCGGAGAACCAACTGCTGCGGCAGAATCCCAGCGCAACTCCTCCGACACAAGGTGGTATTCGTCAGTTGCTCGCCCCCAAGAACAGCTCGACGCTTGAATTCTCGCCGCGAGATACCGTTCCAAATCCAATTCCTCGGAACACTCCAGAAACAGGAAATTTGCCTGCGAAGCAGCCGGAATCGATTCTCGAACCGCCAGGCGCTTCACGCTCGGCGCCCGAACAGCAACGCTTGCAAGACTCACTGCCTCAATTGCCGGTCGAGCCCCAACGGAACCAACCTCAACCGACCCAACCCCGACCCCAGAGCACCGAAACGCCAGATGACTTGTTAGAGATTCCAACGATCGATCCGGGTACGCCGCTTCCGCCGGGGATGCCGGTGTTGAAAGACCTTTCTGCGAACAGCCAACCGAACGCAGCGCCGACGAATAACCTTGAACTGAACCTCAGTCGAATCGACATTCCCAATCAGCTCACCAGTTCACTGGGTGGTGGCGGCCAAGCGAACGCGACTCGCAACAATCGTGCGCAGTTGACTCTCGGTTCCGAGCGTCCTGCCGATATGCGTATCGTTGAAATCGCTTTCCATCCAACTCTGACTCGCGCAGCCAACTTTGATGACGAGAGCGACGATGATGGGTTGTACCTTGTGCTGCAACCCAAGAACGTCGAAGGCCAATTGGTCCCTACGTTTGCGGACCTCGAAGTAGCTGTGATTGATCCAGCTCGCGAGGGCGATGTGAGTTCGGCGCGCATCGGTCGCTGGAATTATTCAGCGGTCGAAGTTAAAGCGAAGTTTCATCCGATCGGATCCAGTCAAGGCATTCACCTGACACTGCCATGGAATGGACCAGATCCAAGCGGTGATCGTGTGCAGGTCTTCATTCGTTACACTTTGCCTGACGGTCGTCAAGTTGTAAACGATAAGACGATTTTCGTATCTGGTACATCGAGTATGAGAACAGTTTGGGTTCCTCGCAGTTCAGACAGCTCGCAAGTTGTAACGGCCAGTGGCGAAGGCAGTCGTTCGGAGCCATTGAATCCGAAGAATATTGTTGGCGCCCAAGCCGCTCAAAATGACCCCGCACCTTCACCGGTCATTCGCTGAAGTGCAGAACGAATCGCTCGCAAGAGATAAAGAAGCAGCCGACTCGCGCGAGCGTAACTTGCAAGACAAATCAGTCGGTGCGCTCTGCATTTGTTCGGTAGGAATAAGTGCAAATTCAATCGCTCTCTAAGCAGGAGGCTTAGTTGTGGTTCGCAACAGTCGAATCGTGTACGGCATGACGATCTTGATTTTCGTTGTCCCAAGCATGCTACACGCTCAAGAGCGCGATGAACTTTCACGTTTGACTCGACAGCTCGGTAGTGCTGTACCGACGCAAAAAGTGCAAGCCGCAGGTCAGCTCGCGAAGCTCGGGAAATCTGCCGGCGCGGCGACTGAGCTGCTGATCGCTTGCTTGGACGACACCGATCCCGATGTTCGACTTTACTGTTCGTATGCGTTGGCTGAAGTGACGAATTATTGTCCGCGAACGGTAAAAGCTCTTCTGCCTGTGCTTTCGGATAAAAATGAGCACGTGCGTTATTCGGCGGAATGGTCGATCGCAAAACTAGCGCGAACGGTTGGTCGGGAAGATGCCCTGAGTGAAAATCAGTTGGGATCGCTGCAGTCTTCATTCGAAGCGGCGTTAACGCGGCTGGCTAAACAGGATCATCAGCCACGTCATGCGCAAGCGATCCAGGCGGCCATCGATACCGTCGCTGAGTTACGCACAAGCACCGCGACAATGGGTGCTGCAGAGGCTCGCGAGAAAGAACGCGCCAACGAGTTAGCGAAAACTGCTGCCGAGCTGCAGAAGCAGTTTGCGATCGGCGACCGCGTTCAACGACTGCAATTGATCGAAAGAGTGCGAACGAAGCACCTGCATCAGCCGAAGATCGTGACGCAATCGCTCGCAAACATTCTGGCTGCGGATGATCGAATCCTAGTTCACTTCGCAGCGATGCGATGGGGCGAAACTGGGGCCGCGGCGATGAAGCAAGCGTTGCTAGACGTCGCCGATGATCAGCTTCCCGCTTGGACCCCGACGCTAATTTACTACACCGTCCCGAGGGATCGTCAGCTTTTCGAGCGTGTGTTGGGGTTGGCTATCAATCGGCGAATCGACGCTGAAACGCGGTCGGCCTCAATTGAAGCATTGGGTAAATCATCGGTTGATCGCGCACGTGCTCAAGCTTCTTTGTTTGCGATCGTGCTCGATGGAACTGAGCTGGAGGAGTTGCGTTTAAGTGCCGCGCGGTCACTTGCTGAGTTGGGTGAGTTGTCCGTGGCGCAGCAGTCAGCGTTGCTTTCATTGCTGAAGACGGCTGATGAAAGTGTGCTGGTTCAAGAAGAATTAGCCTTCTCCTTACACACGCTTGCACCGAACTCGAAAGACGCAGTTGCATTGCTTATCAAACAACTGTCGTCGCAATCGATCAACGATGTAAAGTACGTCGAGCTGGCGAATGCACTTAAAGGCTATGGACCACTCGCTGCGGGTGCTCTGAAATCCTTGATCGCGGGCCTCAGCTCTCCAGACGAATACACTCGCGTCGCTTGCGCGCAAACGATCGGAGAACTCGGCGAAGTTGCAATACCTGCTACCGGTCCGTTAGTTGAGATCATAGCGGATCCAGCGATCACGATCAGCACTAAATCGGACGTTGCTCAGGTACTGAAGCGGATCGGACCTCGCGCTGTGAGTGTTCTATCTGAGAAGTTAACCAGTGATGATGCGCTGACACGCGAACATGTGCTGCGTGCTATGACGATCTTAGGGCCAACCGCCAAGTCCTCGTTTCAGCAATGTATCGACCGCTTGATTGACCAACGCGAAGAGACGAGTGTTCGAGTCGCTGCAGCACTAGCGATTGGATCGATCGGTTCGGCGGCCGCTTCGAATAGCGCTGCGATCGCGTCGCTTGGGACCGCGACTGCTCCAACCGAGGAACTTAGTTTGCGCGTCGCTGCACTGCTCGCACTGGCTCAGATCCAACCAACGGTTGCCGCGGCACGCATCGCTGCTTTCGAAAAAGCGGCAACGATCGAATTGCAGATTGCGGCTGCGTTTGCCAAACACTTGAGCGGTTCCACGGTCGACAGCTTCAACGATCTGATGCGACTGACTGAGTACTCAACGAACCCAGCGATTCAAGACACGCTGATCGACCTGGGGACTGTGATCATGCCCATGTTGATCGAAAAACTGCGAGACACGCTCGCCACGGATGAGCAACGTATCGCTTGTGTACGCGTTGCTTCCCAAATGCATCCAAACGATTGGTCTCCGATGATCGAATCGTTAGCGGACGAACGGCTTGGGCGCGAATTCTTTGAAGGCTTGCTTGGCGGCTGGGACTTTGATGAGAACCTCTTACCGCAATTGATGGTTGCGCTGCAAAACGAACGGGCTTCCACCGGCGCGAGAGCGCGTATGCTGCAGCTTGCCGAGTACATCACGTCAGATCTTGGTGCTGGGGGCGACTATGATGAGTGGTCGGGCTCGTTCGCGATAACTCGGCATATGGAACAAAGTGCTGTAGATGAAATCGATTCAGCAATGACACGCAGTGAGCAGCCCGGTGCAGCGATCTCGCCACCCATTCCGCTTGATGAACCTGCGCTTGCGCTTGAACAGTTGGAGCCGCCTCAGATACCGGATCCACAGTTCGTCCAGCCACTCTCACCGCTCGCATCGATCGACGAACGCTTGGTAAGAGTTTTCTACGGAACGAATCGCCAGCCAACAACGGTCGTTACCACGCAGGTCGGTGGACAACAAAAGCCTGCATCGGGGTACGGCGCGACGATTGGATTGGCAATCGCGGCCATGGCCACCTGCTGCTTTGGTTTTATGCGCAGAAAGTCGCCGGCTTACACCCTAGCAGCCGTCACCGGCTTGGCTGCAGTAACAACTTTGGCTGTGCAGTCGGTCCGCGGCCCTAGCGGCGCGAAAGTTGAAATCGAAAACGTGGAATATGGATCGACGCTAAGTACAACTGTCGAGATGGGCGTATGCGAAGTGACCATCCCTGAGTCGCATCGCACTGGAGAACTTGAATCACCTTCGCTGTTCCTGCGTTTGGAAGTGACTGAAGATCCGACTAAACACATCGTGTTGAAAAGTGTGCAGCGCCTTGAACCCGATGCATTCTTTGGTGACATGCAAGCGGAACTAAAGCAAAAGGGAAACAACGTCCTTGTCTTCATCCACGGTTACAACGTATCTTTCGAGGATGCAGCGCGGCGAACTGCCCAGATGGCTTACGATCTAAAGTTTCCGGGTGCGCCGGTCTTCTATAGCTGGCCGTCGCAAGCCAACTGGTATGGGTATCGAAGCGATTCGGAGAATATCAAGAACAGCGTCGATCAAATCAAATCATTCCTCACTGAAGTCGCCAGGAAATCGAATGCAACTTCCATTAACTTGGTGGCGCATAGCATGGGCAACGTTGGCTTGACGTCGGCGCTTGCCAAAATGAGCGATGCGAAGTTCAACCAGATTGTTCTCGCTGCACCCGACATCGATGCGGAAACTTTCAAGCGCGATATCGCACCGAAGATAGTGCCCAGAGGAAGTCGAGTCACTTTGTACACATCAAAGACGGACTTGGCGTTGATCGCATCGAAGTACTTTAACCGCGGTCCCCGTGCCGGTGATTCCGGCGGTGAATTGCTACTGATTCCTGGCATTCAGACGATTGACGCGACGGCGGTCGACAGCAGCCTGCTGGGTCATTCCTACTATGGAAGCAATGTGAACGTGCTGTACGACCTTGGACAGCTTCTCAGTGGAAAACCGATTGAGTCGCGGGACTATTTGCGGCTGAACACCGATATAACTCGACCTTACTGGTATTTTGTACCGACTCAGATCGGCGCGCGGCAGTCGCTGCCAATCGTACCGCTGAGACGCTAATGAATTGTCACCGCTTTATTTTAGGGTTGATTAGGTGGGCGGCGCGCTTTGAGGCTTTGCGGCAAAACCTCAGTGCGTGCCACCAGTGGCACCCGAAATTGACAATGCCACCCTGGTCCGCCCCAGTGGAGCTGTGGTGAAACGAATTTTCGTTATGCTATCCGCTGCACTGTCCATGTTGAATACAACTTTGCAACGAGAGCACCGATGGCTTTACCTTCGATTCGTCCAGTCAAGATCAAACGCAAATTCACGAAGTCGAGCCCTGGGAGCGTGCTTTATCAGTGTGGCGAAACGATCGTTTTGTGCACGGCAAGTTTGCAGAAGGAAGTTCCGCCGTGGTTGGTCGGTTCAGGCAAAGGCTGGGTTACGGCTGAGTACAGCATGCTGCCGCACAGCACGAACAAACGAAAAGGCAGAGACCGCAGCGGCAAGATCGATGGCCGCACAACTGAAATTCAACGGTTGATTGGTCGCAGTCTGCGAGCTGTGGTCGACCTCGAGCGACTGGGGGAACGCATGATCACAGTCGACTGCGACGTGTTGCAGGCGGATGGTGGAACGCGCACGGCGAGTATTACCGGCGGCTTCATTGCACTCGTTGACGCTCTGGCCCTTGAGTTCGCGAAGACGCCAGCCAAAGACCATCCGATTCGCGACAACGTGGCTGCGATCAGCGTCGG
>JBGSJB010000035.1:0-25868 GCA_041742175.1 Pirellulaceae bacterium | reverse complement strand
TACGACAAACCGATCATGGTGTGGTCGTTCAGTTGTTCGACATGGCTATCCTGAATGGAAAGCGACCTGACGAGATCGTTCATCGAAAACGAAGTGCCTCGCGAGTGCAAAACGAAAATAAGCACGCCGTTAGAGCCAGAGAATCGTTTGAGTCTTGGCGACAGTCCAGAATCGCTGCTTTGAGCTCCACTCGAATCGACTTGGAACTGTGACGGACTCATGTTTCGCGATACATCGGGTGTACTTGGCGGCGCCGACAAATCGGGCTGCAAAATCGGTGGCGGGTTGAGTTCAGGTGCCGGGAAACTTGGCGCCGTTGGAATATTGGAGCTGTTGTCGGATGCCATGTTTGGCATCGCTGGGCTTAAGTCACGTACAGCGAACGATGAATCGTCGGGCGATGAAAAGCCTGCATTCTGGGAAGGGTCGACTTCGTCAGGATTTGGATTTGATACGACTGGAGTGCTACTTGCCATGGCCATTTCGGCCGACTCCGTCAGTTTCCCGTAAACGTAATAAGCGCCAAAGCCAAGCGGGATCAGAATCGCGCCAGCACAAACAACAATCAGTCCGGTAACAGCGATGGGGCTGAGCGAATCGTCCGTGCCGCTGCGTGATCGTGGACGCGATCGATAGTGAACGTTGGCCGGCTGAAATGGCGGCAGGACAGGCGCTTGCGCAAAGATATCACGTTCCGGCCTGACCGGGCGCGGAGGTACCTTCGCGGCAAAGACCTTGTGGCAATCGGGACACTCAATCTGTACCAATTCCGTTTCGTCCGTCTCGATCTTCAGTTCGGCTTGGCACTTTGGACATGCCGCCCAGATACTTGTTTTCATGTTCAACAATCAGCGTTTTGTAAAAGAACTTTAGAGACAGAGGCTAGAACTGGTTGATGTATCTAACGTCCGCATCGCAAAGCGTCGTTATCGGAATCTCGATCACTTTTCCATCGCGTTTTTTGAGTCGAACCTTGACCGCGTCCGAACTTAGGAGCAGGGCTTCCACGGAGAATTTCCCACTCACATCATTCCAAATTCGATAGCCATCGGACGCGCCCGCGGCACCACCGCTCACGGTTGCATTGGAGCCAGCAAGGTTTGAGTTCACCGTTCCAGCTGGCCGCATCGCATCCTTAAGCTCATCTTCTGTGACTGATTGAAGCACCGTGACGGACATGCTCGTGTCGCCGCGAATCCTGGCTGTAGCGGTGCCACTTACGAATACTGGCTGCGGCATAATCTGCTCGCCCAGCGTTAGTCCAGCCGTCGATTCGATCCACATCAAGTAGGGCGAGTCCTCGTAGATGATCAACACATCGTGGGCGTTGAACGCGTGAACCACAATCGCTTCGCTCATAAAGCCGATCGTGTTGTTGCGTCGCGTATCCAGCTTGGGCCCAAAGTTCCAAGCCAGCAGAAACAACGACTTCAAGTCGGTCGGAGACTTAATATCCGCTCTCAGTTTGCTGATCTCTCGGATGCGAGCTTCCTGTCGCGCGAGCTCGCGGTTCTTGACCGATTCACTGCGAAAGAACCACTTTACATTCTTGCGCAATGGGATTCGAACTCGGACAATATCCGCTCCTTCATTCTCAATATTCGGCGGAATGTAAGGCTCGCCGTTCTTCATCTCTTTCAGCTTCGCAGACAGTCGCTCCGACTCTTTGCGGAGATCGCGCGTCAGGTAGTTGAAGGACTCTTTGCACTCTTCGACATACTTCTTGATAACCTCGGTCGACGCCGACTCGCGACGAATGATGCGCTGGTCAGGCGACATGCCTCCGCCACCTGGACCTGGCTGCGAATCCGAGTCCTTCGATTTGATCCGCGAGGTGCCGATTTGCAGCGGTATCAGTGGATTGCTTTTTGCCAGTGCCATTGCATTTTGAATGTCAGCGGCTGAGATACCAAAGTTCAAATTCTGAGCGCTGCCACGCGACGCTAGCGTACTCATCGCGACCACTTCGCCGCGTTCATTCACAAGCGGCCCACCACTGTTACCGGGTGACAGCGCGGCGTCGACCTGCACCCAAGTCCCACGCAAATCGGCATCGCCCAAGTCGCGTTTCATTTCTTCAGTCGAGCGAATCGCGCTGACAATGCCCCGCGTGGCAGTGAAGGAAAGCCCGTGCGGCGATCCTAAGGCGACCACTGGGTCACCTTTGCGCGGCAGAGTCCCGCCAAGTAGGATTTGCGGTTTACCAGCCACAGAAATTCTCGCCACAATAATGTCGCGAGCTTGGTCGATGACAAAGGTGCCAACGATATCTCCAGTCGTCCCATCTGCAAAATGCACTTTGGCCTCAGTTGCACCCGCCAGCACATGGCAATTCGTGATAATCGTTCCTTTGCCGTCGACGACGAAGCCGCTGCCTAAACTGTCGCCGTCATTCGCTTTCGTTTCAATTCTCACAACGCTCTTTTCACAGAGCTCAATCACATCCGCGAGCGAACTTTGCGCGCACGCTCGCTCCGCTACTATTCCGAAAGCCATCAGCAGGATTAGGATTCGTGAGATCACGATGAACGGACTCCAAAAGTTGGAAATATGACGACTTCGCTTTCGAGTGTGATTGTAACAGCCAAAAGAATGGGCGGTCAAACAGGAATAACGTGAATGAATCTGCCTTTCGGCGGCGCTAACGGCGAGGGCGAGTCAAGCTGGGGGGCTTCACGAAACTCGATAGAGTGGCGTTATATCGCCGATTGTGACTCTGGTTTCACGGTTCTTTTCGCAGCAGTTCTTAAATTTGAGCTGACGAAAAACTTCCAAACTATTTTCAGAACTTTCCGATTATTCTGTCCGGTTCTGCGAAATCTGTTCGTCGTCATCGGTCGAACGTTGAACGTCGCTGACGTTCGTTCGCAAGTTAGTCGCTGGGCGGTGGCGAAAGTTCCCACTGCGAACTCCGTATTCGGCTTATGCGACGATTTCGCTGAGTTACTTAGTTAGGAAAGCATGATGGCAAAGTTTCTATTGGTCTATCGAGATTCCACGGAACCGAGATCCCAACCGTCACCAGAAGAGATGCAGGGATTTTTGGCGATGTGGGGTGAGTGGTTCAAACAATTCGGTCCCCAAATCCTCGATGGTGGCGACGCGTTGCTACCCACCGGTCGCGTTATAAAACCCGATGGCGAAATCGCCAACGGGCCGTACGTCGAAGCGAAAGAAATGGTCGGCGGCTTCTCAGTGATCGATGCCGAGACTTATGAAGCGGCCGTCGAAATCGCTCGGGAGTGCCCGATTGTGAAGATTGGCGGAGCTATCGAAATTCGGCAGTTCGCTGGTTACAACTGATCGATGCACGAATCGAACACATTTGTTGAACATTGTTTCCGGCACGAGTACGGTAGGCTTGTCGCACTGCTTACTCGTGCCATGGGCGTTCGCAATCTTGAGTTGGTCGAAGATGTCGTGCAGGCTGCACTGGCGAAAGCGATCCAAACTTGGGCGCGGACCGGCCTTCCGAATGACCCAGCCGCTTGGCTGTACCGCACGGCGCGCAATCTAGCGATCGATTCGTTGCGACGATCGAATATCGAACATCGCATCGCTGAAGAAATGGTCCACGATGCAATCCACGATTTCGAAGCGGCTCCGCCAAGCGCGACAGAACTTGAAGACGCGCCGCTGCGATTCCTGTTCTTGTGTTGTCATCCCGGCGTACCGTTTGAAGCAAGCGTCGCGCTGGCACTGAAAACGGTCAGCGGCTTTGGCATCGACGAAGTCGCAGCGGCGTTTCTCATTTCGAAGTCGAATGCCGAAAAGCGAATTGCGCGAGCCAAGCAGAAACTCCGCGAGTGCGGCATCGAAATCGCTGATCTTAATCCCCAGTCCATGCAAGCTCGAATCGATGCGGTGCAGTCGACTATCTACCTGATGTTCAACGAAGGTTACTCATCGTCATCCGGTGATGTCAGTCTGCGTAAGGATTTATGCGACGAAGCGATCCGGTTAGCGCGCATGCTGCTCGCGCACTCGCATCTCGCCAGCCCTACAACTGCCGCCCTGCTCGCATTGATGCTCATGCATGCAGCGCGTTTCGATGCGAGAGTCGATACTCGCGGCGCTATCGTTCTGCTGGAGGCTCAAGACCGTTCACGTTGGAATTGGAGTTTAGTGCGTGAAGCGATGCAGTGGATGGCTCAGTCAACGCAGTCGAATCAATTGTCGCGGTATCACCTTGAATCGGCGATCGCTTGGGAACATTGCCGCGCAGCCAGCTTTGAAGAGATCGATTGGCGGCGCGTAAGTGAATTTTACAGAATGCTCGAGCGGCTCTGCCCCAGCCCGATGATTCGGCTGAATGAGGCGATCGCCATCTCCTACGCGGAGGGTGCTGAGGTTGGACTGCAGCGGCTAGTCGCGATGCCGGAAGAGGATCGTAAGCGACTGCGCCCATGGTGGGACTGTGCCATTGCCGAAGCGTATCACCGACGCGATCGCAGATCCGAAGCGATCGCGCATTGGTCCGACGCGCTCTCGCTGGCGACCAACTCCGCCCAGCGAGAATTGATCGCTCGCAAGCTGCACGAAACTTAGCGACGTTTTCTGACTTCTCGCGTTCTCGGCGATTTTGTATACCATGACAACTGGTGTGGTCATTGCGTTTCGGTTGTCTCTTACTGCAAAAGGGAAGATCATGGGAAAAGGTAACAACAGTCAAAAGAACGATAAAAAAGGCATGAAGCCTAAAGCTGACAAGAAAAAAGGTGCTAAGACGGATTCCAAAAAATAGTCGCCGACGGCAGTTTGAACATTGCACTCGTTCAACCACGATGTTGACATAGTAGGTTGTACTCTCCGTTCACGGGCTTTATCCGGAACGAGCCGAGTGCCTAGCAGTCTTCCTAACCCAGCCCCACCGGGCTGGGTATAGGCGTCGTCCCACCGTCGTTCGTACTTGTTTGGTGAAGCGTTCATGTCCGACGATGACCCACGAATTTTCTTCGCCGCCGAGCGAACACTTCTCGCATGGATGCGCACCGGCATTGCGATCATTGGACTTGGTTTTCTTATCGCTCGGTTTGGATTGTTCCTGGCAATCGTCCGCAATCCTAACTCGCAAGCCGCTCCAGCGACTGCATCGACTTTGATCGGCACTGGATTTGTGCTGCTTGGAGCATTGGTGATCGGCATTGCCGCGCGCCAGCAGGTTTCGTTTGTCCGCTCACTCTCCGTTTCCCAGACGCCCAAGTACTACTGGGCACGCTTTAGCGTTGCGGTTTCCATTTTTATCGCCGCGCTCGGCATGCTACTGGGCATCTATCTGATCCTTTCCTTAGTTGAATAGTCGTTTCAAGCGCCGAGGTGATCTTGAGATCGTCTCGGATCAAGACTCACTTCAAATGCTTTGAATCAGGCGAAGAATAAGTTGCGGCGACTTTCCGCCGGGTAGCTTTTCAGTGGCCGCGGGGCAACCGAGATTCTGCTGCCGAATGAGGCCTTGCTGAGTGCCGCATCGCCAATGCACCTTATTCAACTTGAGTGCTAACCCACCAAGTGGTCCCACCAGCATCCGTGAACCCGCCGCGTTTGTCAGTATCCTCTTTTTGTACAGGATGTTGCACTACCGCAGCTCCCGCCGCAACGGCTCGTTCAAAAACTGCGTCCACATCCTCGACATAGATATGCACGTGACTTGGGTTGGCCGGCCAGCCCTCCGTGGCGTCGGTGAACATTACAACGGTGTCATCAATGCGGACCTCTCCGTGCGCAATTTTGTCGTCGCTGCCAGGGATCATTCGCAAGGGCGTAGCACCGAACACGCGAACAAGAAAATCGATCGAACCTCTTGCACCCTTCACCGTAAGGTACGGAGCGACTGAGGTGTATCCATCGGGTTTGAAATGCATAGCGAAACTTTCGTGGGGTGAAACAGATGGCCATGGCGCACTTTTTGCTCAACTCTGTCGCGCATTGATTCGCCAGAATTTTACCACGATTACCACAAGATCGCGCCGAATGGAAATTCCGTCTAGCTCGGCCAGCGAAGCCATCACTTCCTGGACTCCCATCAAGATTACTAGTCTGGTTACGGTACTCGTTGCCGTTGGAATCTTACTTTGGCTAACCATCGATATAGTACTGCTCATCTTCATGGGCATTCTCGTCGCAATTGTACTTGTTTCTGTAAGCGAACTGTTGCAGAAGCACACACAGCTCAGCTATGGCTGGTCACTGGCAGTATTGTTATGCTCGCTGCTCATAGTAACCGTTGCCGCGATAGGCATCGCCGGCTCTCGGATCGCTTCTGAAACAGACAATCTTGCAAGCACTTTGCAAGATACCTGGACGCAGCTTAGGGAGCGTGCGGACCAGTATGAATGGTCGAAGCAGTTGCTGTCGCAGTCAGAGGGCGGTTATCTGACCAAAATTCCTGAAGGTTGGCTTGGTCAGATCACTGGCGCATTTGGGGTGACCTTGGGAGCAATGAGCAGCGGCTTGCTCGTGCTTTTTGTCGCCATTTTTGTAGCTGCTGATCCCAAGCTGTATCGCCGCGGTTTGATTCTCTTGGTTCCGCCTCGCTATCGCGGCCGTGGCGAGGAAGTTCTCGATGAGCTTGGCGTTAAACTGCGTTGGTGGTTTATCGGACAGCTGTTCTCGATGGTAGTCGTGGGAACTTCAACGGCCATCGGACTATGGATGCTAGGTATTCCATATTTCATAACCCTTGGATTCATCGCGGCCGTACTTACCTTTATCCCAAATTTCGGTCCAATTATATCAGCGGTTCCCGCTGTGTTGTTGGGTTTGACTGACGGACCGATGACTGTGTTATATGTGGTCTTGCTTTATACGGGCATACAAGCCGTTGAAAGCAATTTCTTGACTCCTCTTATCCAACAACGCAATGTCCATCTTCCCCCAGTTCTGGGCGTTGGCGCTCAGGTACTCATGGGCATACTCGCCGGACTTCCGGGATTGATCACCGCGGCACCGCTAGCTGTCTTGGGCAAAGTGCTCATCAGGCGGCTCTACATTGAAGACACGCTAGGTGACGAGCTCAAAGAGCCCACAACGAACTGAGCTTGATTACAAACGCGATGCGCCTGCGATGCAATTGCACCCGCTTGCACGTCGAGTTGCTTTAGCGAGACTGTGAAGTCGGCGGTTGGGATCCCAATTGCCAAGAAGAAAGCCATGTTGGACACAATGAGCTCATTCGTTCGGAAAGGTTCTAACAGGATCTCGACTGTTTGCCTGGAAAGACGAATTCCCAGTCGCCGTGGTTTCTGTACGATTTGTTGCACTGAAAGCGCGCCGCCTTTGTTTCGTTTAGAGAAAGTCATCACGATGAGTTCACTATTTACTCGACTGTTTACCGTGTTGGTTTCAACTCTGTTGCTTGCGGAACACAGTGCTGCACAAATCCGACAATCAGTTGGCGTTAACGCTGTGAATCAATCGGCGGATGTAGAGACCGTTCAACGCATGCTGAATTCCATTTCAGACATCTCGGGTGGACCGGAAGTTGCTTTGCATGTCGACGGTAAAATCGGTCCCGCGACCATCGCAGCGATCAAGCGCTTTCAGACAACACAGCTTGGGTTTCAGGACGGCCAGGTCGATCCTGGGCAACACACTGAGTTGAGACTATTGAGATTGAACGATATTCACGAAGTACTGGGAACTGCGGACTCGGACGACGAAAAAACACTGGCGAAGTTCACCACGTCATTTACAAGCATCGTTGTCGCAGTTGATGGCAGATCCGTCTCGGTTCGCCCGCCTTACCACATTAACACTGGGAAACGAAAAACCGATGCTGCGAGAAATCGACAGGACGATCCAAAGATAAGTGAGCTTATCGAGAAAACCGTTGGTCGTAGTGGGGCGATTCTGGGGAAAGCAATTCCTGAGGAGATTCAAAAATTTCTTCAAGCGTCGATTGATGCAAATCTCGTCACGCCTCTAACTCCCGACGGTATGCGAGCCTTTCTTGCAAAGTATGGAATTAGTACGGATTGTTCAGGGTTGGCATCACGCGCGTGCAACCTGTTGTCTCCAGTTGAACCGCTCGATGTAGTTGGTAAAGCGAACACAGCTTTTCTCGCGAAGCTAACGCAGGTTGCATCACCATCGGATCTAAAAGCCGGTGATATGATGGTCAAAGGCGGGTCACACGTGCGGCTGTTAACGGACGTGGATGTCACACCTGCTGGCATTGAGTTCACAACCCTCGAGTCGACTGCGAGCAACGTCTTGGCCAATGGAGACGGAGTTGGGGAGCGGCGCTGGCGATTTCCAAGGGTCGAAGATTTCACTGATCTCGAGCAAGTGAGCGCGGGCAGTTTCGTCCAAGCATCCCTGAGTGACCAAAGCTATATCTATACACGAAAATGATCTCGCGCGCTGCCCGCAATGTGCAGAATAAATGCACTTGTTAGCAGAGTCGGTGCAAGCCGCCCGGTAGTTCTTCTGTAATCTAAAGCTAGCACCGGAAGTTCAATTAACTATTAAAACTAAGCTTACAAGCGCCGCCTATGGCGTTCTGCTAGGGCCGAGTAACGCCAACTAGATCTCCGAACGAAAAGGCGTTTATGAATTTTTGCTAGTCCCAATTCAGTGCAAAAGGCGACCATGCCGTGAAGAAGCCACTGTAATCAATCACCTGCCAATTCGACGAGCACATTTCGAATCGTGTCAGGTTCGACCGGCTTAACCAAGTGACAATCGAAACCTGCGTCACGAGTTTTTTGCTTGTCGTCTTCTTGGCCCCAACCGGTCAAGGCGATCAGGACGATTCCTTTTCCCCAATCTTCACGACGAATGGCTCGTGCCGCTTCGTAGCCGTCCATCACCGGCATGCCGATGTCCATGATGACAATCTCTGGCTCGAAAGCTCGTCCCCGCTCGACAGCTTCTTGGCCGTTGTATGCCGTTTGAACTTCGTGTCCCAACGCCTTCACGATAATCGCTAATAATCGAGCGGCCCCGATGTTGTCGTCGACTACAAGAACGCGGCGGGTGAATGCGGTTGCTGATTCCTTTTCGATAATATCGCGATTGTTGGCTTCAATTTTGAGCTGCGTTACGGGCAATCGAACCGTGAACGTACTGCCCGTGCCGGGACCATCGCTGGCCGCCGTGATCGATCCACCGTGCATCTCCACCAGCGACCTGACCAACGACAGCCCAATGCCCAGCCCGGTGTAACCGACGGATTCCCCTTTGTCCACTTGCGCGAACATTTCGAAGACGAGAGCCAACTGGTCCGCCGCAATGCCAATCCCTGAATCTTTTACCGCGACGATAAAATGTTCTTCGTCTTGATATGCAGTGACCGCGATTCTGCCGCCATGGGGCGTGTACTTCGTCGCGTTGCCGATAATGTTGGCGAATAACTGCGACAGGCGATGCGAATCGCCTTTGACGTAAATCGGCTGCGGTGGCAGGTCCACGGTCAACGTATGACCGGCCTCGTCAATCAGCGGTCGGCACGTCTCGATCGCCGACCGAATCGCCTCGGTTACCGGCACAATTTCATGACGAAGCCTGAGTTTGCCTTGCGAGATTCGTGATATCTCCAGCAAGTCATCCACGAGCGCTACCAAGTGAGTGAATTGCCGCTCCATCATCTCACGAGTTTCGGCAACGAGCCGTGGATTGTCACGAGTGAGCTTGATGACCTCCAAGCCAGACCGGATCGTTGCCAGCGGGTTACGCAGTTCATGCGCAAGTGTAGCCAAGAACTCGCTTTTCCTACGGTCGGCAATGCGCAACGCCTGCTCCGCTTGCTTGCGGCCGGTAATCTCGATCGCTGACGGAATTAAGTGCGTCACCCGACCGTCTTTGTCGATCTTGGGGTGGAGCATAAAGTCCAAGTCTATCAGACAACCGTCAGCAACCCGGACCTTCACGTCATAGCGCGAGGCGTGACCTTCGCGGGCTAGCGATATCGCTTCGCGCAATTGCGCTTGCACCTCGGCAGAATATGACCACCAGTAAGTCTCGTCGAAAGGTTTTCCGAGTACATCGTCCGGCGACAACCCCGCCGCTTTCAGCGCCGCGTCATTGGCCTGGATCAATGTCCCGTCCGGGTTCATAACGCCGACGAATGCAGTCAGCGAATTGAGCACGTCCCGTAGATGACATTCGCTTTCCCGCAAACTGGCGTCCAGTCGCAGTTTTTCGATCGCATTCCACGTTCGCTCGGCAACCGTTTCCAGCAATCCGATTTCACGCGACGACCAGACGCGCGGTGAACTGTTGACGGCGCACAAACTGCCGACCCAATGATCATCGCGGCGCAGCGGCACGGTGACGTGAGCACGCATGCCCCGCGGTGCGTAAGCCGACTCATAGTACGCAGCGGATCGTGGATCGGCCTGAGCATCCTCGGTGATCGTGACTTGTCCCGCGAGTGCGTCTGTTCTGAAATGGTCTGGTATTTCTGAAAGTCGGAACTCGCCCGCGATCGACGGCAAGTCGGCGTGGTAATCGCCACAAATTCGCGCAGTGTCACGAGCCACATCTGCTTCGACAACATAACACCGATCCAAGTCCATGTGCTTGCCGAGGGCTTCGGTCACTTCGGACGTTAATCGCTCCGCATCGTCGGCCAATCGAATGCGTTCAGAAAGCTCGCCAAAAAACCTCGCGTCTCGCTCGGCCTGAACGCGCTGCGTTGTTTCGTAGAAATAGCAAACCACGCCCCAACGTCCGTCCGGCATTGTCATTCGCTCGAGTTGCCAGTCGTAAGATTCAACGATTGCGATATTGCTGCGAGCTTGGGTGCTGTTGGGCGAGTGGTACGTTTCGCCAGTTGCAAGCGTGTGGCGGAAACGATCGATCGCTTCGCTAGCGAACGGTTCGGTCCAGACAATCCGCAAAACTTCAGCAAAGTCTCGTCCGATCAATGGATCGATACCAGCAAATACTTTCTCACAACCGGCACTGGTCTGTGCCACTCGAAAGTCCGCATCCACGGCATAAACGCCCAACGGTGATCGCTCGACGACTTGGCGGAAACTTTCGCTTGCAATCCGCGTTGCTTCCTCAGCCTGTTTGCGTTCTGTGATGTCAGCGCTTGTACCAACGAAGCCAAGGAATTCGCCCGTATCCGAACGGCGCGGGCGTCCCCAAGACTCGAGCCAACGCCATTGCCCCTGCCCGTTACGAGCGCGAAGTTCCGCGTGAAAAAAGCGTTGTTCGCGCACGCAACTCGTAAACTCGCCGATGTACGCTTTTGCGTCCTGGGGATGGATCAGTACCTGCCACTCTCCTGCTCGCATCCGCTCGTGGGTTACGTCGAAGTAGTCACAGAAAGTCTCGTTGACAAACTCCAAATCGCCTGTCGCGTCATGAACCCAAATAATAAGCGGTATACCGTCGGCCATGGTTCGAAACCGCGATTCACTTTCACGCAGCGTCTGTTCGGCATGTTTTCGTTTCGTAACATCCAGCGTCGCACCGACGTACTTCAGTAAATTGCCGCTTTCATCGAAATGCGGTTGCGCTCGATCATAAACCCAACGCACGCTGCCATCGGGGCGAACGATCCGGTGTTCTAATTCAAAGACCTCGCGGTTTTCGATCGCTTTAGTAAAAGTATCGTGCAACAGGGCTGCGTCATCGGGATGAATGTACTTGGCCAGCATCTCGTCATAAGTTGGCGAAGGCGCGTTCGGGCTTAGCCCGTAAATACGATACTCTTCTTCGGACCAAACCGTCGCGCGCGTCGCAGCAACGAACTCGAAGCTGCCGACATGGGCCAGCTTCTGCGCTTCGGAAAGCGTGTATCGCGTTTGCTTCAACTCCTCTTCCGCCAGCTTGCGTTCAGTGATGTCTTGAATCGTGCCGATGACGCGAACTGTGATTCGATTCGGGCCTTCACCATCGTAAAAAGTGCGACCGGTATCTCGAACCCAACGCACATCACCGTTAGTTCGCTGGATACGAAATTCTAACTCGTGATGTCCTGGTCCATCACGATCCAGCGCTCGGGCTACCAACTGATCGTAAGCTGGACGATCATCCGGATAGATGAACTTAATCGGCTCCGGCGTCTCTGTTTCAGCTAAGCCGGTGATCGCATACAACTCTCGCGACCAAGAAGTATTACCGGTGACTGCGTTAAAATCATAAGTGCCAAGGCCCGTCGCTTCGGCCGCCAATCGCAATCGCTCTTCGCTCTCACGCAATCGATCTTCATTCTTCTTGCGTTCAGTAATCTCAACCGCCGCGCAATTCACACCAACAATCTCTCCGTTCTCATCACGATCCGGTTGAACGACCAGGTCATAGTAAAGTGGCTCGCCGTCCTGCACAACACACACTTCCTCACGACGTGCGATACCGGCTTCAATTACATTGCGTTTGATCGCTTCAGTACAAGCAGCATCTTCAGAACGCTGGAAAACCTCACCATCGCGTTTTCCAACGACATGCTGCGCTGCATAGCCGAGCGCCGGATTGTGAATCCACGTGTAGCACAGCTCGCGGTCTTGATGAAAGAGGACAACCTGCGACGCATCGACGGCCGTCACCAAACGGTTGCGAGTGACACGCAAGGCTGTATCCGTTTCTCGTCGTTCGGTTATATCCCGAGCCACGCCGATCAATCGCTGCGGTGAACCGTCAGATGCAAATTGAACCTGGCCGGAAAACTCGATCCAACGTTCTTGGCCGTCATTGCAGCGTCGAAGTCGACAAGCAGTTTGCAACACACGACCAGGGTGCATCGCTTCTGCGATTGCTTGCTCAAAACTCGATCGATCTTCTGAATGCAACGCCTGCTCAATGAACTCCGTACGATTCAGTGGGCCCACATCGCGAGTGCGACCAACAATCTCGTACATCCGCTCATTTTCCCAACGCGCAATGTCCGCATGCAAATCCCACTCGAACACGCCAAGCTCCGCCGCCGTCGCCGCCAACCGTAAACGTTCTTCGCTCTCAAGCAAGCGGTTTTCAGACTTTTTGCGTTCGCGGATGTCCACGCCAATACCGATGCTGCGACCATCAGGCAAAGCGATATTGGCCCACGAGATGGCGACCGCCGCTCCCTCCTTGCTAGTCGTGTCCAGATCGCGCCAACCGGTTTGCAGCGACTGCATGTAGTCAATGACCTCAGCGCGATACGCAGGTTCGGGGTAGACCTTAGCAATGAAATCTCCATCAGCGGCATCAACCTCAGTCCAGCCCAGCACCTCACGAAACTGCTTGTTGAACTGGATTCGCTTAAGTTGTGGATCCCAAATGCACAGAAGTACCGGAATGTTATCGACGATACCCGAGAGCAGTTCGCTTTGACGGACGATGGCTTCCTGTGCCTTCTGGATCGCCGTAATGTCTGCACCCGTAGCGATAAAGTGATCCCCAAGCGGAACGCTGGTGAAACGGTAGTGCCTGTCGAGATGCGGGAAGTAATTCTCAAACGTATGCGGCGTCCCCTTAGCGAAGATGTTGCGAACGACGGGCAAATAGTGCTCCGTCGCGCCGGAGCCAAAAATTTCGTCAGTCGTCTTGCCACGAATTTCTTCAATGCTCTGTCGGCCCCAAGACTTCAGCGCCGGCGGGTTCGCGTCCACCAAACGCCAAGTTTGAGTGTCGCCCGATGCATCGCGATCCAGCTTCCAAAAGTGTACTTCCTCCGCCATGCTCTCAAAAAGGTCGCGGTATTTCCGCTCGCTTTCCCGCAGAGACTGCTCGACTTGCTTCGTCGCCGTGCTATCAAAGTGGCTGACACTTTCCATCCCGGCGACCGTCCGCAGCTCGCACAGTCGATTGCCGCTTGTCTTCAAGCGGACGCGTTCCAGCGTCACTGTCACTTGATCGCAAACCGTTTGAATCATCTGCACCTCGCCTTCGACAAAGTGCGTCTTCGTTCGCGTGATGAAGGCAATCGTGCCGAGAAACCGATCGCTAGATTGTAGCGGGAAGCCTGCGTAAGCTCCGTAACCCGCCGCTTTAACCGTTTCGCTCCCTTCGGCATCCGTGTGTGCAATGTCCTCGACAACGATCGGCTTGCGGGTTGCGGCGACGCGTCCACAAAGTAACTCACCGTAACGCATTGTTTCAAACAGAGTCTGCTCGTCGTCGGTCAACCCGCCCCAGTTACACAATCGCATCGATACGTCGTCGTCGGGCTGGTAGTTGAAATACATCTCCGCGCCAATCGCCGCCGCGACTTCGTCAAAGACAGCGGTAACCAACTCATCTTCTGTCTTGTTGCTGAAGAACAAAATCTGCGCGACGCGGGCCAGTAGCGTAAGTTGTTCGTTGCGGTGACCGAGCTGTTCTACTGACTTGCGGAGGGCCAACTCCTGCTGTCTGCGCTCGGCGATGTCGCCGAACGCGTTGATCATCCGCAAACGCTCTTCGCTTGTATGCAGCCCGTCCTGCCCGTCGCGAATGGCTGCCAATGCGCGCTCGGCCGCGGCAAGTCTGGTTCGAAGTTCCTGGTTTTCGCGTTCCAAATCGGCAAGATTCATGGCGCCTCCGACTTGTCACAGGTCTCTTCGATACAGTCACTTTTGGGAAATCGAGTCCCACCAGCACGCCTTTGGTGCTCAACTTCTCGCCAGTTAACCTGCGAACCGGCTCTGCAAGCCGCTTCGCAACACCGGAATCTCGATGTTACTTCCATCAGTGCTACTCGATCGCTATCTCATACATTCCTCAGCACTGCGCAATTATCCGTACTCCCCAGCTTCTCCTTACTCCCCAAGATGAGGAAAGGTCAATATATCGAATACGCACATGCCTGCAATAAACGCTTGGCAAAAATTCGTCCTTTTCATCGATCGAACATGCCATTGTCGCGCAGCGGTTTACCAACCAAAACGCGCTAGGCTGACTGGTTCCGGATTCGACTCGACGTCTTAGATGTTCTAAACAAGGATCGAGTCGAGTACCTTGCGGGCGACAGACTTCGCGTCCTTAGTTGACAGCCCGCCTTTGATCATGGATCGCAGACCACTCATTAAGGTCGTGATTGTTTTGGCAAGCAGCTTCGGTGAGCAGTTGGAGGCAAACTCGCCGTTGCGAACCGCCGATCGAATAGCCGTTTCGAAGGCCTTCTGTACCGCATCCAGTGCAAGGCGAACGTCCTCGGTAAACTGCGGCTCGTGCTGACCAAACTCAACAGCCGAGTTCACAATGAGACATCCTTTCGGATCGCCAGAAGTCGCATCATCGATCGCTTCCTGGAAAATAGCATCCAGAAAATCGCGAAGGGATGTCGATCGTGACCGCACCTGATCCAAGTGACCGACAATTATCTGCTGATAGTCCTTCAGGCAAGCACGATAGAGAGCCTCTTTACTCTTGAACTCAGCGTAGAAGCTACTCTTCGATAACGACATGACGCCCAGCAACTCGTCCAACGACGTCGCTGCATAGCCTTGTCGCCAATACAATTCCGTAGCGGCTTGAAGCGCGGCTCGGTTGTCGAAGTTCTTGGGTCTGCCTATCATGCACTTAGTATTGGACCGATCGGTACGGAAGTCAATGTCAATCATGAATGGGTGCGTCGAATCATGCCTTGTGTCTGACTTGAATTGCGGATCTTGAAATTAGCACAGGGCTTTAGCCCAATGCACGCACTTTCTTAGTTCTTATCGCGTTATTGGCGCAAGACGAGCTTCACGTGTTGATAACATAGTCCGGGCGTGTGGAGAAAGGCAGCCACTCAAGAAAGTTGTGGCAATCGGCTGCAAGAAACAAGTAAGGCGAATACGCCTTCGAATGGCTTATCGGATCACGCCAAGCCGCTCGACTTCGACGAAGTAACGATGACCAGTTCGTAGATCGCGTAGACCCGCAAGCTTTAACATAACTTCATCGCTGCGCTCTAGCGTTGCGCGCGAAATCAGCATTTTGCAGTACTCTTCGGCGCTGACCACGTGGCATTTCGGGTCCCGAAAAAGCTGCTTCCGAGCGGATGAGGCCCGTTCTAAAAAAGTCGATCCGTTCATAATTCTTCGCTCGACTACGTAAGGCGCTAACCGATGCACGGTTTTATTATGAACTGGTGAAGCTATGCGAAGATTCGCTCTGCTGCAACCCTCTATTTCGGTTTTTTTCTGCTTTGACCGAGTATCTTCCGCCAAGTCCAAACCCCACACAGGTTTCATTGCATTATGTAGTTCCACCCGGCTGACTAGTTCTAAAAAATGCATTCATCTACCGCGATAGAGCCTTGCGATCATCGTATCAGAGAAGCCAAGGCGATAGGCGATCACGCACAACTGGTTGACGAGCGTTGCTTGCAGAACTCCTCGCTTCATCCAGCGCCGAGCAGACGTCTTCACAGGTCTACTTGCTAGACTAATCCTGCCGGTCCTGCGCACGCGAGCGACTAGCTCGAAATCTTCCATGATCGACATCTGCTTGAATCCGTTCTGAGCGTAAAAGTCAGCAGACCGAAAGAATAACGCCTGGTCTCCGTAAGGCATCTGAAACATCCGCGAGCGGAATGCGACACCTGATTCGACCATCCTAAGAGCGATACCCGGGGCATCGATCTGCAATGGGAAAGCTCCGCAGGCAACTGGTGTAGCGAGAACACGTTCGACTTCGAAACGGTAGTCGGTTGGGAGTCGGGTGTCGGCATGGAGAAACAGTAAATGCTCGCCAGTAGCGATGGCTGCTCCCGCGTTCATCTGGTTTGCACGCCCCGGATTACCAACGAAGACTTTGCAGCCATGCCGCCGGGCAATCTCGACTGTATCGTCAGCGCTTCCCGCGTCAACGACAATTAGCTCCAGATCATGGCTAGGCGAGCCAACGGAGTCGAGCGTCCGCTGCAGATTCAGTTCTTCGTTGATAGTTGGAATGACAACGGAGAGCCTTCCCGCTTCGCTCTTAAATGGAAGCAGATGACAATCCACCTCTCGCCGCAGCGGCAACAAGTCTTCTGGATAATCAACATCCGACAGCATTCGTAACTGATGAACGCGTAGCCCTAGCTGCATCGTCTTTTGCAATGTTTGCTCCAAGACCTGCGATGTGCTCCAGTCGATATCGGCAAACAGCGAAGCACGTTCAGCGTTGAGGCCAATCAAGTAGTAGCCGCCATCCTGTGCCGGTCCGATGACAATGTCATGTGCTTCGAGTTGCTCAAAAGCGGCTTTCAAATCGCTTGTCGTTAAGCGGGGACAATCGGTGCCAATCACTATGACTCGGTGGGCTCCGGCTTCAAATGCCAATTTCGTTGCAAGCTGCAGACGATCACCCAACGAGTGTCCGACCTGTTCGCAATATGTCAGATCAGCACCAAATGCAGCTCGAACTTCGCAGGCCGATCCACCGGTGTAGCAGACGGTTGCTTGGCAGCCGAATTCCCTTGGCCATTGCTCGTTTTTGAGTTGCCGTGCCAGGCACAGGGTTCGGTCAATTAACTGACGATACACCAGCGTCGCATTCTCCGCTCCGAGCGCAGGGATCAACCTCGTCTTGTTAGTTCCCGCCTTCGGCAGTCTGGCAAAGATAAGAAGATAATCGCGGCAATTCATCATTGAAATTGTCTCACTCAAAGGCGCAAAGGACATTATCATACTTTGCGAGCTCTGCGCCTTTGCGCGAAATCCATTGTCTTTAACACCCAATGGATCAACTCAGTAGACTCCCACCGCAACTTGATCCACAACCTGCCGTACATCCATAGCAATGGTTGGCGGTTCGAATGGGGCAATCCGCCAGCAGGCCGTCGGTCAATTGAGATATATGAACTCGGTCTTCACCTTCAGTAACTACAAGGTCGAGCATTTGATTGAAGTCGCAATCGTAGATGAATCCGTTCCAGTCCACCGAGAGCAGAGAGCGACACATCAAGTTGTCGATGGTGCTCGGATTGAAGCTTTGAATCAGCTTCCCCAAATACTCTTCATACTTGCCGCGTCGAAGCAGATCATCCAGGAATCGACTGACTGGCATATTGGTGATCGTCAGCAGATTGTTGAACTGAATGCCATAACGCACGTCCAGTTCCAATTTATAGGCGGCCTCCAGCTTTTGTTGCTCTGGGGGTAAACCAAGGCCGGTTGGATTGTAGACAAGGTCAAGTTGCAGATCGGAATTTGGCTGCGCATAACCAGTTTTGTTCAATCGGCGAATGGCTTCGATCGATTTGACGAACACACCGCTGCCTCGCTGGGCATCGCAGTTTTCTTCCAAGTAGCATGGCAACGACGCGACGACGCTAACGTGATACTCTGCTAGGAACTCTGGCAGATCCGTAAAGCCATTGGCGAGCAAGATCGTGAGGTTGCAACGATCGATGACTTGTTTGTCGAGCATCCTTGCTTCTCGAACCAGCATTCGGAATTGCGGATTCATCTCGGGAGCGCCGCCAGTGATGTCGAGCGTTTTGACTTCTGACCTGGCCAGGAAATCAATCACTTGTCGAGCTGTTTCGTAAGTCATGCTCTCGCGACGATCGGGCCCAGCATCGACATGGCAATGCGTGCACGTCTGGTTGCATACCTTGCCGACGTTGATTTGTAGCGTGGTCAGTTGCTTGCGGTACAGCGGCAAAACACCGTGCTCGGCAAGCCTATCGCTGAATGCGACGGTAGAGCCCCTATGGTTACCGCGCAGGATCCCGAGTTGCTCAGTGGGAGAAGCTAACGGATTGCCCGTTCGAATGAGTGTTTGGAGTTTCATCGTTGGTTCTTTCTTCTTGTCACGCAAAGGCGCAAAGCTCGCAAAGATTATACGCCCGTATTCTCTGCGTCTTCGCGCCTTTGCGTGAAACCTAGTTCTGTGTCTCAACAACAATCCGTATCCACTCCACAGCACGGGCCCGCAGAGTCGGTCGTGGCTTCGTAGTCTTGACCCTTGGTTTCACGCGGGTTGCGGATCTTAGCGCGTTTGCAGTTGAACGCGCCCGCTTCTTCGAGAGGTACCGAGACTCGAGGTTCAATGGCGTCGAACAGACCTTCGTAGGGTGCACGCGACAACAACTGAAACGTCTTGTCACAAACAGCTATCCGCTCACCACGACAGTAGATGTGACCGTCGTCGTCCTCAACCTTCTTGAAGGGACCGCGATAAACGACCGCTTGGTTCCGTTCAAGACACGGCCCTTGCTTTCCCTTGTAGGCAACGATCGTCACGGATCGGAACTCGATGCCATTGATAGTTTGCCAAGGGTCCTTGGCTCGTTTGGCGATCTCGATGCCGTAGAACCCAGCGTCTTCGAAGGCCTTGAGGAATTCATCTTCCCGAAATGCACCGGAGAGGCAACCTGACCAGAGTTCCGGATCTCGCTTCATCTCTTCAGGTACGGTCTCATCGGACACGATGTCGCTGATTGCTGCACGGCCACCGCGTTTGAGAACTCGGAAAAGCTCGGCGAAGAGTGTCTTGCGATCTTCTTGGCGAACCAAATTCAGCACGCAGTTCGATACGACACAATCCACAGAGTCGTCTTCGATCAAGGGATGGTCGTGACGCAGCGTCTCTTGCAGATGCCGCAGTCGCAGGAAATCTTCAGAGCTTTGCACCGGGTGCTTGGCCAGCTCTTCCTCTAGGAACGCAAGATCGAGCCGAAGATCCTGGATCATGCCGTAACGGAATTCGACATTCGCATGTCCAATTCGGTCGGCAACGGTTGGAGCGTGTTTCTTGGCCAGCGCCAACATTTCGCGATTGCAGTCCACGCCGATGACGCGTCCCTCCGCACCGACGACTTGAGCCGCGATGAAGCACAGCTTGCCACCCCCGGAACCAAGATCAAGCACGGTGTCGCCAGGCTTCACGTAAGGCGTAGGATCACCACAGCCGTAATCTCGCTCGATCACTTCGTCGGGAATCACCGAAAGAAAATCGGCAGCGTACTCAACGGGACAACACAGTGCGGCTTCTCGTTCGTTAGCGGCTGCGGCATATCGGCGATAGACACTTGCCTCAGCTACTTCGCCGGTCGCTTCTTGAGTCCTACTCATCGTTTAATCTCCTCACTTTGTTGCGTCATTAAAATTTAGTTCGCCCCGATTTCAACTTAGCGATCAGAACAAGCCACGGTTGACTGCATGCCAAGTTGTCGTTTGACGCGGCTGCATCTTACAACTCATGATCAAGTTCCTCAAAAACTCAATCGAAGACACAGAGCTTGCAAAGTTAGGGCGCTTGCATACTTTTGCGAGCTTCACGTGTTTGCGTGAGCCACCCCAGCTGATTGAACTTATTTACCGCTAGAACCGCGAAAATCGGTCCAAACTCTAGCCAAACGACCACGAAATCAAAAAAACTCGCACCTCGATAATCCGTGCCGAAAATTCCGGTGTCGGTCTCATGATACAGAAACCAAAAGCGCAGATAGTAGATGAGACTTAAGCCTGCTACAGCGAGCCAGATTCTCGAGTTGGCGAAAGGCACAAAAGCTAGAGCCCAGCACCAATACCAGGGGTTCTGCGTCGGCGATAGAAACCAAAACCAAGCCAATGCCAAGAATATCCATTGCGGCAATTGCTGCGGTTCGCGATAGGCTCGCAAAGATAACCAGAGGAGAAGCGGACCAAAGATAGCTGCCATCAGCACTCGGGTCGTCAGAAATGGAACGCGGTCTACCGACTGCCCCGACCATGTCGCCAACTGACCGGTTAGTGATTGTCGAACGGTGTCTGGAACGAACACGAACCAAAGCGACGACTGATTGGGAACATGGTTAGCTGGCCGGATGTTCTCTTCGACGATCATGAACAGCAAATCGTTCATTTCCCAGCGAGTGAGAAAAGTGACTAGACCGTGCAGCGATGCTTGATCGTTTCGGATGGCTTCACTTTCGTGATCTCCGTCGAACCGCGTGGGCAGCCCCCCGCGCTCTAACATTTTCGCCTGGTCAACGCGGCCCACTGGGCGCGCGGTTAAACGGAGCAATCGATCCCAAACCATCGGTAACAGCAAGACGAAGGTGGCGAGTGCTACAATGGCTGCTAACTGAATCCCTTTAAGCCAACCAGTTCGTTTCGAATAGGCGACGATCCACAGCGGCAGGAGAATCACCGGGTAGAGCTTGGACACAACCGCCAGCCCCATAAGCAAACCGCAGCCCATAAGCGAACCGCAGGCCCACAGGCTTTTGCCATAGTCAACTTTCGCACCGAGAAAGAAAGTTTTGTTCGCCGAGTGAACGACGACAATCGCGTACGTTACCGCCAAGGTGAAGAACACTGCAATCGAATCCAGGTGCCCGCTGTTGGCGAATTCTTTAAGAACTAGCGGCGACCAACCCCACGCAATGAGCCATGCGGAGTGCTTGCCGAAAAGTCGCAGCAACAGCCGAATCAGGCCCAACGCTCCAAGGTCAAACGCGACTATCCACGATTTCATGATGAGTAGGCGAGTCGCCACCGATGAGTCTGCTGGGGTAACCAGTGCCGCGGCTGCAAATACAAACTGGCTCGTCGTTGGGTAAACGGTTGGCAACTCGGGAAAGTGAACACGATGCAGTGTCTCACGGATACCGGCGTCCTGTGCGACAAATCCTCGAAGGCGTTGGAGCTCTCGTTCATTCGTCGGTTTATCCTTTTCCACGATAGCTAAAGGCGGGTAGCGGAACGGGCTGATCCCTTGCGTCGTCACAACGCCGTCCCAGATGTAGCGGTAGATGTCGACTTCTTGGATGGGTGTCGAGCCGATCAGGGTCAGTCGCATCACTAGAGCGACCAAGAAAATTCGCCATCCAAGGTTCCGCGAATCGGGCGTCTTCAGAAGTATCGCTAGACACCACAAATGCAATGCGAAGTTGACGAGCAGTAGACTCACCACCAACAGCAAGGGACGTTCGCGTTCAGCCGCGTAGAAGTCGAAGAGTGACGAGAGCCAAGCGATTGCGCCATAGATCGCCAACTGAACGCCGATGAGTGCCTGGACCGACCGTGGCATCCGGTGCTTTGCAAGGTCAGACATTGCGACTGTTCTTACGAAGCATCGCGTACTTTGCGATAGTGAACAGGATCTTGTAACCGGCGCGAATGGTACCGGAGAGAGTGCCGCTTATCTTGCTCTGGCCGATTCGGCGACGGTAGGGCACGGGGATCTCAAGCACGCGAAGGCCCAACTGGCTTGCCTTCACCTGCATCTCGACTGTCCAACCGAAGTTGGTGTCTTTCAAATTCAGTTGATTGAGCGTTGCGAGTCGCAGGGCGCGAAACGGTCCGAGATCAGTGTAGTTCGCTCCCCATATGCACTTGATCAGGAAGCAGGCCAGTCGATTGCCCCAAATACTCTGCATCGGCATCGCCCCTTTCTCTCGCTCGCCGAGCAAGCGCGATCCGAGGACGAAGTCGGCAGACTCGTTCGCAAGTGGTTCGATTAGCCTTGGCAACCATTCAGGATGGTCGCTGTAATCAGCATCCAGAAAAGCAACAAAGACGATTGGATACCGCCCCGCGTTTGCATCAGGATTGGACTTAATATGACGGTTGTACCTCCGAAGCGCATGGATTCCGGCGCGACAAGCTCGACCGTAGCCGGGGATTTCTTCGTCTACGATATACGCTCCGTTTAGCTGAGCAACATAGGAAGTCATGTCGGTTGATCCGTTATCGACCACAAAGACCTTGCCTACTCTGGGCAGGTCACCGAGAACGAGCCCTAGCGATTTCTCTTCGTTCCTTGCAGGGATGATTACCGCCGTCTGCAAGAGCCGCTCATGCTCGGCTGCATCGGATTTCTGGCATGGGTATGCGTTTTGGTCGAGCAATCTAATCATGAGCGACTCCGCGTTAGCGACTATCGACTGCCTGAGCCTTGAAATACTGAAGCCGATCTTGTAGCCAGATCGCCGCTACTGGACGGCGGATAGGTTTCTTGCGAGTTATAAGATCCACTACTTGGGCCACCGCTTGGATAACTCACTGGTGAGGCGGCTGCGTTATAGCTGGCTGCGCCCTGTCGGAGTGCGCCGTAAGAGCCTGCCGAACACGAGCCTCCGACGCATCCACGACTATGGTGACAGCCACTTGCCAAGGTTACAAATCCAATCATGATTCCGGCTAATGTTGCGATTCTCGTTTTCATTCTGATTCCTTTCAGTTCGTGGTTCGTGCGTTCACATCAAGAATATGAAACGCGTGAACAAATTCGGGTGTCATTCCCCTTCATCGATACGGCGCTTCCTGCGCGATTGTGCCGACTCTCACCCTCGACATTATTTCTGGTCGTTTAATCCCCAGTCGTAGTCAACGAACGACATCGACCCCCGACCAGACACTGCCGCTTGGAATGCGGTAGTGTCCAAAATGTACGGTGCGATCATCTTTAACCGGGCAGGCTCTGAGTTTCCAAAGTCCTCCCCAAACCACTGAAGGATCGGCGAAATGTAGAAAGTCTGGCGATTGGCGTCGTAACGAAACTTGGAAGCGTCAGCGAAGAATGCTTTGGCGTTCGCCGTGAGTTGCTCATCCAGGCGCTGAGCAACGTAGGCTTCATTCAACAGTCGCGGGCAGCCTATCGAAGCACAAACAATCGCGAAATGGACCCTCGGTTCGCCCATTTTGCGAAGGACTTGGTGCTCCATGTCGTCCAGCGAGACCTGCTTGCCACCGACAATCAACTTCAAATTTTTCCAAATGTTGTATCCGAAAAGCTTCGCCGTATGGTTGCGAATGCTCGTCGTCGGATACTCTCGCAAAATGCCTTTGACGGTAACTGCGTTGTAAGCGTTGATCCAGAAGGCAACTTGCTGCTCTTTGCTCCCATTGCCGTTGGATTGTGACAGGTCAGCGAGGTATTGATCGAGCGACTGCGAATCTCCCGAGTTCGCCTTCCAGGCTCCGTAATTCACCATGCCTTTTTCGTCAACGTACTTCTGAAGCATTCCATCCCAGACGGAATGATCAATCTGATCTAGCGGGATTAGCCTGTTGGCTGCCACATTCACGCCGACGATGACATCTGCGGCTAGTAGTCGGCTAGCTAACGGGAGTGCGAGGACAGAGAAGAGGACCATGGCGGTCGTTAAAGCTTTTGCTTGCATGGTACTTGCTCCTGCCGTTTGTTTTAGCCTTTACGAGTTAACCCCAGGTGTTTTGGCCTGACAGAACCGTGGCTAACCCTTACGACTAATGGCCTTCAGCGTGCGATGGTACGCGAACGCCGATTTCCGTTCTGTGTGATTTCATACTTCCACAATTCTTCACCAGACTGTCGTGGAGAACGGTCGCTGCTTACAGCTGAAAGTTCAGTTTCCCAACAATTCCCGGTCAGACACAAAGTTGATCTCACGCAAAGAACGCAAAGCTTTCACGCCGAAGATTTCCTTTGCGAGCTTCGCGAGTTGCGTCGTAACGGACAGAGCGCGAGAAGCAACGATCCGGATGAAAGCTTAGAATTGAGCCGCTTTATAAAATCTGAGTGTGGGCTGTAAGCTTAAGCAGTTTGCGACGACATCCTTTCGTTCAGTCCACCCTAAGCGGAAAGTAGTGTCGCTATGGTCACAGACCTCGATTCGCCGCAGAAACAAGGGATCACCAAAAACATCGGCTTGCTCGCTTTGTTGGGGATTGCGGCGTTAGGGTCATATTGGCTGCTTGGTGATCGGTTGTCGGTTGAGTACTTGGCGACGCAAGAATCAGCCTTGCGCGAATATCGACAAAGCCACCCGTTTTGGGCCGCGATGGTAGCCATCGCAATTTATGTCGCGGTGGCTGGCTTTTCGCTGCCTGGAGCGGCTGTCCTTACCTTGGCTTGTGGCTGGTACTTTGGATTGTGGCAAGGGCTGCTCGTCGCTAGCTTCGGCTCGACAGGCGGAGCGACGCTAGCTTTTCTCATGACGCGATATTTATTGCAAGGTTGGGTTCAGCAGAAATTCGCTCGCCGGTTAGAGTCTTTTAACGATGCCTTCTATCGCGAAGGGGCGTTCTACCTCTTCACGCTGCGATTGATTCCGGCAATCCCATTCTTTGTCATCCACGCAGTCATGGGGCTGACCAAGATGCGCGCAAGCACGTTTTGGTGGGTAAGTCAACTTGGCATGCTGCCGGGAACCTCAGCCTATGTCTACGCAGGTTCGACGGTTCCAAGTCTGAAGCAACTTGCGGAACAAGGTGTTGGTAAAGTCATCAGTTGGCAACTGCTGCTCGCGTTTGCGATCCTTGGACTGCTGCCCATGGTGATCAAACGCGTGCTGGCAGCTACAAGGGAGGTCGCAAGCAAGGGATAGCCATGAGCAGGCGCGAGGAGGGAGCCACGAGGAGGGAGCCACGAGGAGCCACGAGGAGCCGCGAGGAGGAGCCGCGAGGAGGAGCCGCGAGGACAGGCGATGGAGGGAGCCGCAAGGACAGGCGATGTAGCATGTAGTTGCGAGGACAGGCAATGTAGTTGACGCTTACCTTACGGAATGTTAATTTATTCGGATCAAGCAAGGAGATCCGAAGATGACGACAGCTCGCGGGAAACTGGTGGATGTTTCGGTTAGTCGCTGGTATCACTGTATTTCTAGGACTGTGAGGCAAGCCTGGTTGCTGGCCGATGGTGCTGGCTTGGGAGATGCCTCAGGTATCGGCGACCGTAAGCTGTGGATCGAACGCAGGCTGAAGGAACTTGATGCAATCTTTGCGGTTTCCGTCGGCGGGTTTTCGGTGATGGATAATCACTTGCACTTGCTGCTGAGGCTCGATCCGGAGGTGGCTAAGCAGTGGTCGGCTGAGGAGGTTGTCGGTCGTTGGTTTAGGCTCTATCCGCCGCGTGGTACGGATCGCAAGCCGTTACCGCCAGCTAAGCTCAAGGAATTGGTCGCTAAGCGGCTGGCGGATCAGGAGTGGGTAGCGAAGACTCGCGATCGCTTGAGTTCGCTGAGCTGGTTCATGAAGTGCCTCAAAGAGCCGCTTTCACGGTTGGTGAACAAGGCTGAGAAGCGCCGCGGGACGTTTTTCGAGGGCCGCTTCAAATCGATCGCAGTGCTCGAC
>JBGSJB010000034.1:0-2345 GCA_041742175.1 Pirellulaceae bacterium | reverse complement strand
AACACGTGCGCCGTCTTGATAGCGACCAATGACAGGAACTGAACTCCGAGCAGCGCGATCGGCAAGAAACCGAATGCACGTGGCAAACGATGTTCTTCGGTCATCCAAAACACGTGTCGATTGATCTTGATCGAACCGACGGTAGTGATGAACCAAAGCACAAACGTGAGTGCTATGGCGGACCAAGCGTCAGTCATGCGCGGCAGTGCACCAGCGGCGCACAGCAACAGGTAGCTCGCCAAGAATGTCTTCTGCTGTCCTCGCCACAGGTACTCGAAGATTCGTGACGAAGCAAACCAAGCGAGTGCTAGTGCGGGAGCGATCATCACACCCATTTGCAATCCTGCAGCGCCTGCGATGGCTGAAGTGGGACCGAACAACCAACTGAGTGAAAGGAAGCAGATGGGTAGCAACAGCAGCGTCAGAAACTGAAGTACCCGGGCTGTGATCTGTAATCCGAGGTGCTTGCGTCCCAAGTCCGAGAACAAATAGGTGAGCCCGGTGTAGCCTAGAATTGTCAGGAACTTTGCCATCACTGGCCAGTTCGCCCACTCGCGCGTCACCAACATCAGCGACGACGCAACCACAATCGCCGCACCGATGACCGCGAGCCAACGGATGTTCTCGCGTCGGAAAAAACTGTCGATAAATCGCTCGACGATCGAACGCGTCGCGGCGGCTGGTTCAAGCTTCTGTAGTTGAATTGCCGGACGTTCAACTACAGTCGCTTCGATAGGTTCATCAAGGCGTTCTTCGAGATTTCGTCTTGGCGGAAGGTAAGTTGATGGCATGGCAGGTTCCTCGCTGTACTCGATTGGATTCGGTTCGCGAGGCAGCATTAACGAATGCTATGCCAAGAGTTAATTTCATCGCCAGTACGCGTTTGCAAAGCCTTGTGGGGTAAGTGTTTATCATTTGTTTAGAATTGCGACGGACGACGTGCGGCAATGGGAATGCAGCGAGATCACTGCAGCCCGAACGCATGAGATTTACTTCATGTTCAGGAGGGCCGAAAAAGAAAAACCGGCAGCTTGGAAGCAAGCAAGCTGCCGGTCTAGAGCGTTATTTCGCGAGGAGTCACGTGAGTACAAAAACTAGCTGTCAACCAATTCGGATTCGATATCCTCTTCCGATTCGGCTTCAGCATCTTCAGCGG
This sequence comes from Pirellulaceae bacterium, assembly GCA_041742175.1. GTDB lineage: Bacteria > Planctomycetota > Planctomycetia > Pirellulales > Pirellulaceae > Aureliella. The sequence continues at coordinate 1,189 of JBGSJB010000034.1, read as the reverse complement.
CGGCGCTTTCTGGACCAGCGTAACCGCCGGCGGCCATGATCAGTTCTTTGATCTCAGACGCAACATCTTTATTCTCGAGCAAGAACACGCGTGCCTTTTCCTTACCTTGTCCAAGGTACGTTTCGTTGAACTTGAACCAAGCACCGCTGCGAGTGACGACCTTGTGCAAAGTGCCAACGTCCAACAGGTCACCTTCGTAGCTGATGCCTGAGTTGTGCATCATGTCGAACTCTGCGATGCGGAACGGCGGCGCAACTTTGTTCTTCACAATCTTGCAACGCACGCGTTGACCGACAACTTCTTCGCCATCTTTCAACGCGCCGATTCGACGGACATCGATACGGCATGAGCAATAGAACTTGAGCGCGCGACCGCCGGGCGTCGTTTCGGGGCTGCCGAACATCACACCGATCTTTTCACGGATCTGGTTGATGAAGATCACAACCGTTTTGCTCTTCGCAATTGCACCGGTCAGCTTACGCATCGACTGGCTCATCAAACGCGCTTGGAGACCCACGTGCGATTGACCGATCTCACCGTCGAGTTCCTGCTTAGGAATCAGCGCGGCGACTGAGTCGATAACGATCACATCGACGGCATTACTCTTTACTAAATGCTCAGTAATCTGCATCGCTTCTTCGCCGCTGCTGGGCTGTGAAACCAGAAGCGTGTCGAGTTCGACGCCGATCTTCTTTCCCCAACTGGGATCAAATGCATGTTCAGCGTCGATGATCGCGGCGATACCGCCACCTTTTTGCGCTGCGGCGCAGATGTGTAGAGCCAAGGTTGTTTTACCGCTCGACTCTGGTCCGAAGATTTCGATGATACGTCCTCGGGGAACGCCAAGTCCACCGAGTGCCATGTCGAGCGACAGGCTGCCGGTTTGCACGCCAGCGATCTTCAGCAGCGCTTCGCCGCCGAGCGGCATGATCGAGCCTTCACCGAACTGCTTTTCAATTTGAGCGAGAGTGGTTTTCAGGCCCGGCTCGCGCTTGTAGACTGCCTCCATCCCTGATGGCCCTTCGCTGGGCTTCTTCGAGGTGGCGTTGTTAACTGGTTTCTTCTTTGCCATATTCTTGCTCGCACTCGTGACCATTTCCCTGGAACCCCCAACCAAAAAGCAACTCGAAAACACTACAACTCGATTTGAGAACGATTGGTTGTCGCGTACGTAGTTGTCGGGCTTTCG
>JBGSJB010000033.1:0-2145 GCA_041742175.1 Pirellulaceae bacterium | reverse complement strand
CGCAGCGTTTCGATTTCGGGACGCACCGCGAGCGGAAAGTCACTCCTTCGTCAAGCATCTTGGACCGAAACACGCCTTCAATCGCGTGATGCTTGTCTCAGGAGATCGCGAGTCAGAAGTTCGCTACCTTGCCGAACAAGTTGGGATCACCGAGGTATTCGCGGAACAGAGTCCGGAACAAAAACTCGCTCTCGTTCGCGACGAAACATCGAAAGCAAAAACGTTGTACGTCGGCGATGGCATTAACGATGCACCAGCGATGATGGCCGCTACGGTGGGCATGTCAATCGGCCAGAACAGTGATGTGACCGCGGAAGCAGCGGGCGTCGTCGTGATGGACAACTCGCTCGAGAAGGTCGACGAGTTCATGCACATCAGCCGCCGGATGCGAACCATTGCTCTGCAAAGTGCCGTCGGGGGCATGGCGTTGAGCATGATCGGCATGGGATTCGCTGCCGCTGGTTATCTGAGTCCGGTGATGGGGTCGATCACACAAGAGGTGATTGATGTATTGGCGGTTCTTAATGCCTTGCGAGCCGCTTTTCCACCGAAGGTGATGCATGATCTGTAGAAACGTCCGCCACTTACCGGAACTCAAAGTGCGCGTCGTGAAGGTCGTTGACCTTATGAAGTTGCAACCGGCATCAGAACATCCACATGGGCTGAACGATGAAAACTTCGATGCACTGTTCACTCGCGACAAGCCGATCAACTTCGCATTTCAGGGCTATCCGTCCTTGGTTCATCAACTGACCTACCGACGAACCAATCACGACAACTTTCATGTACGCGGCTACAAGGAAGAAGGGACAATCACGACGACCTTCGACATGACTGTGCTGAATGATCTCGATCGTTTTCATCTGGTCATCGACACCATCGACCGCTTGCCACAGACCGGCGACAACGGAGCTCGCCTGAAACCGCAGTTGATGGAAAAACCGCGAACATTACGTGTATATCCGTGAGCATGGACAAGACATGCCTGAAATTCGAAACTGGAACTGGAAGCCGCTCAATGAATAGATTCAGGCAGTTCTGGAGCAATCTGCGGTCGAGCTTCTGGTTTATGCCATCGCTAATCGTCCTGGCCAGCATCGCCCTCGCGGCAGTTTTAATCGGGGTAGATTCCGCTGTGAGCGACCGCACGCTGGCGCAGTGGCCGCGTCTGTTTGGGACCGGGGCGGAAGGAGCGCGAGGGATGATGTCCACCATTGCCGGCTCCATGATGACGGTCGTGGGCGTGACATTCTCGATGGTCTTGATGGTATTGGCGACGGCTTCAAGCCAATACACCTCACGCGTCCTCCGAAATTTCATTCGCAGCCGTGTGACTCAGGTCGTGCTGGGGATCTTTGCCGGCATTTTCACTTATTGCCTGATCGTGTTGCGCACGATTCGCAGCGGCGATGAAGGCGCATTTGTTCCCAACCTGGCGGTTTCCTTCGGCTTCGTTCTGGCACTCGGCGGTGTCGGAGCCCTCATCTTTTTCATTCATCACATCGCCTCTTCGATCCAGGCTTCCAGCATCATCGCTTCGGTCGCAGGGGAAACGATCGCGGCCATCGACCGATTGTTTCCGGACAACCTCGGACAAAGAGCAGACGACGATGATGAGCAACCACCACGCCCGCCGTCCGAGCGGAAGTGGCGAGCTGTCATGGCCAGTGAGAGTGGCTATATCCAGAGTGTGAATAGCGAAGCGCTCGTTACTTTAGCGCGAGACAGGAATACGATCGTGTGGATGGATCACGGCATTGGCGACTTCGTTGTCGAGAACACTACGCTGGCGTCATTAGCTTTGGAAGAGCTGCCGGACCAAGCGACGATCGAGGCCCTCCAAGCGACATTCAGCATCAGCCGTCACAGAAAGGTGGATCAGGACGCAGCCTTTGGTATCAGGCAGATCGTCGATATCGCAATAAAAGCACTCTCTCCTGGCATCAATGACACAACGACTGCCATCATGTGCGTCGACTATTTGACCGCGATTATGGCGCGGATAGCGCCTCGGCAAGTCCCCTCATCGCGACGCTACGAGGAAGGCGAACTGCGCGTGATCGCGAAAGGTCCGAGTTTTGAAAGCTTATTGGCCGAATCGTTCGACCAAATTCGCAGCAACGCCAAAGGCAACGTCGCCATCAT
>JBGSJB010000032.1:0-3833 GCA_041742175.1 Pirellulaceae bacterium | reverse complement strand
ATATGGCCAATGTGAAGATCAGTATCAAAATCCATTTCGGCTTCTAGCCACGCGAAACTTGTGACCAGTTTTTCGGTACACCCGATGAACAAATGGCAGGTTAAGGTGACGGGAAATTGTTGTCTGTATGTCTGGAATGTTGGGGGATCCGGACAGGCCGTTTTCGCGACGTCAAAGACCGATAACAGACGTTCAGTAAGCCGAGGCTCTAAGCGCCACCCGATCAAAGCGACGAGCAGCAAGGTCTTCAGGTCGAATCCAGAACTGGTAAACACCCTCTGCAAAAAAATGTCCTATTCGATCGTTGGCTGACATTTCGAATAGCAGTTTCCATCCATCCGCAAGTTGCTCACCGGCTTCCCCTTGAACATCGTTCGCAGGGCCTAATAGATGGTCTGGTGTATTGATATGAAGCCCACGGTCATGTCGGCTACCCAGAGCATGACTGCTGCGTACAAATGCCAACGCCTCTTCCGGCAGGATGCGTAAGGCGTCAGGATTTTCCGACAATGTGTGATTGATTGATTGATTGACTATTTCAGACAGCGCAAAAAGAGTAACATATTGGAAATCTGAAATTACCTTCCAGACTGCGTCGCTATCAGTGGCGCTCGTTGGCATTTGAGGATCGGCAGCATCGGCCCGCACTGTCCAATGGTCAATTGCAGATCGAAGGGCCGCCATATACGCCTCACCCTCTGCTTCTGACATGTCACCCCGGCTGATGTATCGGTTTATATGTCCCCGGGATTCCTGACAACTGATCTCACCCATAGCGATGCGTATGGCCTGCCAGTCATGCGGAAAGTTAGCATATGGGCGCACCAGCTTTCCATCGCTATCATATTGGATTTCAAAATAGCGTGACTCGACGATCGCCCCTTCAACCTTCGTCAAAGCTTGGGCCAAATCGATGTTGCCAGGCCAGAACGGTCGATCTTGTTCTTCGTCCTCAAAGTCTAAATCGACGGTAGGGCGGGTGGCAGGACCACTAATCAACAACGGATCAAAACTCCATCGTGGCAGCAAACGCGGCCAGTCTGCATCACGCTGCGGCCATCGCCAAGCTGCTCTCTCGCCATAGGCACGAGGAAGCGCTGCCGGAACGACTGCAGGCGAGAATCCCGATGGATCACCTTCAATGTAGATAACGCGGTGTTCCCAGTATTCTCCCCAATCAAGATCAACAAAGAAATAGAGGAGGCCGTTTTCGGGTAGGCCGATTGGTCCAGCGTCGGCAATCGCAGCGCAGTCAAGTTGCATGATAAGATGGAGCGCTCGCTCATTGCCCTCCGGAGTTTTGAAGGACGGCCATTTGAATCCCTGCGGGACAAGAGGGATGCCGCCCCAATAGCTTAGCGCGCCGCGACGCGGCGGGAAATGCTGATGAAACAAAATCGTTTTGTCAGGAACGTAAGGCGTCGGTTGCTCTTTAGGTGTCAATTCGACGGGCTTGCCTTGCAGTGCGGCTTCAATCTCTGCTCTAAACTCTGAGAACGGATACTCAGGTTGCAAGGCGTCAAGCGCTTTCAGCTTGGCTGCCGTCCTTCCTTCAGGAGCTTGACGGACTGTGTCTAAAACGAGCTCAAGCGTCTTCTGGTCGTTGTATAAATAGATCAACCGCGGCAAAATCTCCACGAAAGCACTGATCACCATATCTTGATCTGACAATACAATCTCTTTGCGCGTAAGGTCTCTAAAGAGAACGCTCATAACGGCCGGAATCGGATATGCCGGATCATAGTTACCGCCAATCCGATAACGCCCGTTCGTTCGTTCCAATTGCCCCCAACTCACAAGTCCGTATCTGTGCAGACCTGTCATGGTCATCAGTAACCGGGTGAAGCATTTGCCACGATCTTGGGACGAAAGCTTCCGCAAAGCGCCCAATGCCGGAACGTGTTTTGCGTCTAGAAGACCACCTCCCGAATCTAGTGTTGCTTCCATCGCCTGAGCTAAAGAGTCTCCCAATTCGGCTGCAATGGAAGCCCGAATTGAATCAAGTTCCGCAGAGCGATCGCCAAATTCAGCGAGCTTTGGTACATCCGCTCGCGTAAGTGGAGTTTCTTCGAGCAAACTCTCAACCAATTTGGCCACGTTCACATGAAAATTTGATCGACCGGCGAAACATGTGTCAAACATCGCAATTAAGTTATCGCGATGTTTTGGCCAACTGTCTTCCGCCGCCGAGCGAACGATATACCAATACCAATGGTCAATTTTATCAGTAATGTTATGCACGCCGCTTGATATTAGTGCACTCGCAGTTTGGAGCGCTTTGGACATATCGGAGTCCGAAAACTTCAAAGAGTGATTATGTGCGGCAAGTGAAAGCTTCCAACCATGACGCAGGGCGTCGTCGAAGGCTGCGTTTAATCGACGGAGTTCGGGTGGTGCATATGGCAAGCCTCGTCGAGACAGCAGTCGCCCGTAAAGATCAATTGTCAGCGGCAGTGGATCGTCACCAAAAGCAGCGGCAAAAGCCGCATCGCGGCGCGATTGAATGTCCGATGCATTGTCGTCATCGTCCATGCGAGAGAAAAAATAGTCGCGCAACGGTTGGCTATCGACCCGGCAGATATCCGCAATCATGTCTTTTGGCGTTTCATTCGGTTTTGATTGCGATGCATCGTTCGCGCTATGGGGGCGAGAGAATAATCGTTTAAGAAAAGACATTGAGCCGACCAGCAAGAAATCCGAACACTGTGCCGATCGATAAATGAAAACCTCTTAGATATGATTAAGATGCTTAATGAAACCTCTAGCGGCATGAGTGGCGAAGTCTCATACCGCAATAATGTCCGTTTTTAGAATGTCTGCGTCGGCGTTCGAACTACCAAAAAGTTGTCGTATCCGGTAAGTCCGCTTTAGAGTTTCAGACAGGGTAAAGCTGACATTCGTTCAGCCTATGAACAAACGGCAGGTAACGATAGCTTGAACTCGCTGCCTATATGACCGGAATGTTGTCGAGAGCGGACTGTCTGCTTCTGTGCGCGGATCGATGAATAGCTGCCGTTTAGGACGGTCAGAACGCTTAGCTGTTGCCGCTAACTTTTCGGAAGTTCATGGACTACCGTGCTTCACTTTAAAGCAGCCGTTCGTTTAGCATGCATGCGACGTCTGATATAGGTAGTAAGCAGCACTCTAGTCCGGTTTCGGATTGCTCACACAAATGCGCCTGTTACGATGGCATTTCAGAGGATACGCCAATGCAAGCAGGTGAGTCGAGCAGCTTGAATAGACGAGCGGTCTTGCAGGTTGCGGCCGGGGGCGTTGCAGCCGTGATTGCGGGCGCAGCTTCCGATGCAAAGCCACTCTTGATTATTGAGCCAGTCGACGAGCTGTCGTTTCAAGTGGTAATTGACGCCGCAACGTTTGGGCCATTTTTGCCAAATGAAACGCTACCGGGTCTTCGGGTCGAACGAACTGGTACTAGTGGCGCGATGCGCATGTCTCGGAAATCGCTCATGGCTGAATTTGGATTGTCGCTCCTTGCCCGGTCGATACGTGGATCGGAAACGCGGCAGGTGATGGTAGATTTTGGTTACAGCCGAGAAGTCCTGTCAAATAACATAGCGCTTCTCGGGATTGAACCAAACATTATAGATGCGGCTGTGCTCAGTCATGGCCATCTCGATCATTATGGTGGATTTACTGGCTTATTCGCCGGCACGAATGCCGATGGTCGAAAGTTACCGCTAATAGTCGGGGGCGAGGAGACTTTTTGCGAACGCGTTGCGATGATTGGGGATCCGCCGCCAGTAATGGGCATGCTCGATCAGAAAGAGCTCGCCCGAGCAGGATTTCAGACTCAGATTGCGCCGGACCCGCGG
>JBGSJB010000031.1:0-3540 GCA_041742175.1 Pirellulaceae bacterium | reverse complement strand
TCATGCCTCGGTACCAAGGAAATTCACACAGTTGGGAGTCAATTTGAAAACAATCACTTTTCGCCAAGGCGCACAGGAGGGCGTGTCCTTGGTAGATTGAGAATGCTGTTCCGTGGTGGGGCGGGGCGGGCTGGTTGATGTTAGCGCGATACATGGCAACCAAATTTGTAATCGTGTCTTGTTATTCCAGCTTGGATCGATGGTAACGCTGTATCATTGCGGGCCTTTTGAAATTGGGCGCTGTTTGATCGACGCTATTCCGGCTCGATCGCCTAGCCAGCGGAGTGCGATGAAAGCGATGACAGCGACCGCAATCATAGTGAGTCCGAACGCTAGCGCTGGCCCGGCAGTCGGTTTGCTTGGAGTGACTTGCGACGCGAACCAACCCAAGGCGCCGCCTAATCCAAGCGAAAGCAGACTGATCAGCCAACCCAGCGGCGTAAAGCGACTGAAGTCGATATCGAGTTCATTGATGGTTTCGCCAATGCGCTGAGCGAGGTCTTTTTTCATCTTCGTTTCCGCCTAAGTGAGCTCTCTTGTCGCTGGTCGATTTACGCTTCGCTTTCGCAAACGTCGCGGGCATACAGCTTAGCATGCACCGCTTCCGGCTCTAGGTACTCCAGCCCTCGACAGAGCACTAAACGTTTCGATAATCTACGCTAAATGGAAACTGGACAGAACTCGCACCCCCATCGAAGTGAAGATTTGACATGGCCAAAAAGACAATCGCAGACGTCGACCCCAAAGGCAAAGTAGTGCTGATGCGCGTCGATTTCAACGTCCCTCAAGACGATACAGGCTCGATCACCGACGATCGACGTATTCGCATGGCGATCCCATCGATTGAATCGGTACTAACTCGTGGCGGCCGGTTGGTATTGATGAGCCACCTGGGACAGCCCAAAGGCCCGGACGCAAAGTTAACTTTAAAGCCAACTGCGGAGCGGCTATCAGAGCTAATCGGCAAACCTGTCGCGTTCGCAACTGATACAGTTGGCGACGACGCTGCGGCCAAGATCAAGGCGCTCAAGGATGGCGAAGTTGTCGTGCTTGAGAACGTACGTTTTAATGCGGGTGAGAAAGCGGGTGACCCGGAGTACGCAAGCAAGCTGGCCAGCGGCGCGGACATTTATTGCAACGACGCATTTGGAACTTGTCATCGCCCCGACGCTTCGATGGTCGCAGTCCCGCAAGCAATGGGAACGAAGCCGAAAGTCGTTGGTTTCCTCGTTTCAAAAGAAGTGCAGTACCTCAGCGATACGATCGCGAATCCTCAGCGTCCGTTTGTGGCGATACTGGGTGGCGCGAAGGTCAGCGATAAGATAAACGTGATCAATAACTTGCTCGGTATTTGCGATTACGTTTTGATCGGTGGCGCGATGGCCTACACGTTCTCATTGGCGAAAGGTGGCAAGACCGGTGGCAGCCGCGTGGAACTCGATAAAGTTGAACTCGCTAAGGAATTGATCGCAAAAGGTGGTTCGAAATTACTGTTGCCTGTAGATACTCATTGCGGCGATGCCTTCTCACCGGACTGCAACAAGCAAGTTGTTAAAGCTGGTGAGATTCCCGATGGTTGGGACGGTTTCGACATTGGGCCTGACACAGCAAAAAAATACGCTGAATTGCTGAAAGGTGCGAAGACTGTCGTTTGGAATGGCCCGATGGGCGTTTTCGAAATGCCACCTTTCGACGAAGGCACAAAAGCGGTTGCCAAAGCGATCGCTGATAGCGATGCAACAAGCATTATCGGTGGCGGTGACAGCGCGGCGGCGATTGAGCAACTAGGTTTTGCCGATCAAGTCACGCACGTCAGCACCGGTGGCGGTGCCAGCCTTTCCATGTTGGAAGGTCAGAAGTTCCAAGCGGTCGAGCTGCTGGACGACAAGTAGCCGCTAGATTCAGTTGCCCTATCCAGCAGCTATATCCTAAAGCATGTGCTCAAGCCCGTGGCATCGTTGTCGCGGGCTTTGCTGATTTACGTTTCCACAAATCCTGCGTGATTAGATTCTTAAATCTTGAGCAAATCTCGCTTGAAGCACCTTGATAGCAATTGCGGCTGTTAAACCGAACGGGTTGTAACGGCTGTAGGTTCGAGCTGCTTTGCTGCAATCGCCACGCAGGTGGATTACGTGAATCGATCGTATCGAGTTGTCCGATTCTTCTAACCGAATCATCTCTGCGTATCGCGTTATTCAGCCTCCCAGGACCTCTCTCGATGGCAACGACAGCGTATGCGTAAGGGACTAAGTGCCGTTTCGTTTTAACTCCGGCAAGGATCGCCATGAACCGAGCAAAATTTGTCGCTTCTGCCTTCATCGGAGTTGTTGTGGCTGCGAATTCGTGTGAGCACGCTCAAGGTCAGTCGCCAGGTCGCTTCATCGTCCAGCCGCAACGACCGAAACAAGTCGTTGCACCGGAGCAGGCTGTAAACCCGATGGTAGGCACTGCCACCGCGGCCGACTCGCTTGCTGCCTTTCCATCCTTGCAACCCGCAACCAAAGCTGACCTCAGTTTTGATTCATTGGAAGCGCTCGCGACGGTTGATAGCAAGGAGTTCGAAGCTGAGGTGGCTAAGTTTGCAGCGACACTCGAGCGAGCAGCTCCCCAGACAGACTTGCCCAAGTTAAACTCGCCCGACCAAGCATCGCCGGTAGAGCACGAAACGAACACACGCACACCGCAAGAACGCTCGCCGGTGTCTGGTCATCGAACCTCGCCATCGTCGCAGTTGCAATGGACCGCGCGTCCCAGCGGCAGTCGTATTCCTCCAATGACAACGCTCAGCCACGATGACTCGGCGGCGAGCCAACGTTCGTCTTCGCGTTACACGCCCGCGACAAACAATCAAAATGCATTTAACAGTTTCCAGGCAAATTCCCTGGCAAACGACACGCATTCGTTCAACATGCGCAGCGACGATGCAAGGGCATTGCAAGCGGCGCAAGAACAAGCCGTAGCGAACAACCAATTGCTCACCAAGATCGCTGATCGCGTCGAAGCGATTGAGTCTAAGATTATCAAGAATGAAGAACCCGAGGAGCGCGCTCGCACTCGCGCCGCACTCGTGTCATCGCGAATTACCAACGATCCTCGATTCGCCATCGAAGATGAATCCGAGCTTAACATATCGCGACTTGAATCACCGCAAGGCTGGCAAGCGGTCGGCCAGCGCTTGACGAATCATGTCAAGACTTGCGAGAGCTTGTTGCGGCGCGGCGCGTTCTGCTCTGCTCGCGAAGAAGCTGAGAATGCTTGCGTGCTTTTGATCCGTCACATCGACTTGATCGACAACCTCTATCGCTGTGAACCCGCTTGGCTGGCTGCCAAGCAGTCGCTGAGTGAAGCCGAGGATTTCTTGGCCGTGCAACGCGCTTCGGACAGCGACGGACTGCAACGCTTGATCGACTCGCATCATACACCGATACTTAAAGGCAAGAACTTAGCCGAGATGTCGCCGCTGACCGCTGCCCAGCACTATCGACTCTACGCTGAATTGCAATTGGTCGAAGCCACGCAGGGACATCCTTGGGCGAGCGA
>JBGSJB010000030.1:0-7673 GCA_041742175.1 Pirellulaceae bacterium | reverse complement strand
GCGCTTCAAGGGTCTCGGCGAGATGATGCCGAAGACGCTGTGGGAGACCACGCTGAATCCCGCAACTCGGCGGCTGTTGAAAGTCGAAATTAATGACCAGTTGGAAACAGATCGCGTGATGGCAGATCTCATGGGACGCGATGCATCCGCTCGATTCAGGTTTATCATGGACCGAGCCGAAGATGCTAGCGAAATCGACGTCTAACAGCTTGTTCAGACGCGCATCGATCCACTCACCTGTTTGCGTCTCGATGCCAAGAACTGTTTAAACTTCGTGCCACGTTGCTTCCACCATCTTTCAGAGTCTTCGCGCGACCACGGATACTCGACAGCTAAACGATCGAGTTCTATCAGCAGGGAAGCGATACTGGACGGTCGCTCTGACGAGTTGTACGACATGCACTGTTCAAGCAACTTACTGAAAGGCTTGCTAAGGTTATCCAAGCACAAGGTCTCAACTCCGACTTGCACATGTTCCGTTGCCTCGGTCGGCGTTACTAAAGGCGGAAGCTCAGCGGTCAGCATGAAGTAGATCAAACCGCCGATGGAATAGATGTCGACGCGCGGATCAGCCAGCCATGGCGACTGCAATCGTTCCGGCGCCATGAATCGCGGTGTACCAATAATTATGTTGGTCTGTGAAGTGCTATCAGAAACGCCCGGTGCAAAGGCTTTCACCAAGCCGTAGTCGACCAACTTTATAAAATCCGGCTCACCACCGCGGTCGCATAGCATTACGTTTTGAGGTTTGATATCGCGATGCACGACGCCCGCCAAATGCGCTTCGCGCAATGCAAAGCAGAGTTGTCGAACTTGGTAGATACATCGTCCGGCAGGCAGCGGCCCATCGAACTCAACCAATTGTCCGAGATGGCCACCGTCGATGTACTCCATTGCATAATAAAACAACCCAGATTCGTTTCGTCCGAAGTCGTAAATTGAGATTGTGTTTGGATGCGTCAGTTGACTGGCCAATTGCACTTCGCGTTCGAATCGCATCAGCACGCTGAGATCAGATTTCTCTCCCGACAGAATTTTGATCGCTGTCGGTCGGCAAAGCAGTGAATGCTCGGCCAAGTAGACCTTTCCCATCCCTCCTTCGCCAAGCAGTTCTTGAATCTTGTACGGCCCGACGGACTGGATATCTTTGACGCGTCGCTTGGGCCAACTTGACATTGCTCCGATCAAAGTACTCACCACTACGGCGCCCATGAGAGCAGCAAGCAACCAGTTTACATTGCCTTCGAATTGGAACGCTTCGTCATAGGGACGCTCCAAGACGATACCCAGTTTCTGGTCCGGCAGATAAACCCAACTGCCTGCCACATTTTGACCGACATAGTTGCGATAGCCATCGACATTCGATCCGGACCGCGCGTCGGCGATAGCTTGAACCGCAATCGTCAGCGGCCAACTAGCATGCGCTGTCGCTGCTCGACCGCTGAACAGATCAACGCCAGGGTCTCGGATCAGCAAGTCATGACGCGTGCTAACCGTTTTTGCTGCGGTATCTTGAGCGCGATTACCTATCGAGTCGATCAACTTGTTCAGTCGATCGCTGAACCGCAACTCAGAGATCAGGTGTCCGGTTCCATTAACGATGTAGGCGTCGTAGTCTTTGGAGTCGAACTGCGATTTCCAAGCAGATGTCAGATTGTTGTAAGTGCCGTCGATCGCTGAAGACTGCAATACGAACGTTCCGATAACGTTTCCATCATGACCGCGGACCGGACAGAACGCGGTGGCTTCGTGGTTCGACAGTGGCGGAGGTAGCACGCGTTGGCTTGTAGCTGGCATTCTCACGATCATTTCGCCACCAGCGGCTTTCATCAGATCGGCGCAGCGAAACGGAGTCCAGCCCGGAAGGTCCTTCACGCCGCTGGCGATATGGGACCGAGCCAGCATGCGCATTTCTTTGTCCCACAAGCAGAATGTTGCCGGTGCGTCGAGCGCATTTTCAATCGCACGCTGGATCTCAGTCGAAGCTTGCGGATTTTGTGTGTTGTTGGCTACATCCGTTTCAGCAGTTACCAGCTGATTGGAAATCACGGGACTTTCGACCAATCGTTGCAATTGCCGTTGCCAGTCAGTGTGCCACCGTTTCAGTTCTTCAGCGTGTTGTGAAGCAAGAACTTCGAGCTGTTGCGCGACCAACAATTTGTTGTGATGCGCGATGACGGCTGACAGCCACCACGCTAAAGGAAGCACGATCGCCAGCAGCAGAAAAATTTGCAATCCAGTTGGGAAATAAGCGATCGCTTTCTGATACCAATTCTTGTGCAACCGCGTGGTGTTCAGCGTCGAACGATGTCGAATCTTTGGCTTTGGAGGAGCGGCCATGAGAGAGCGAGCGGTGTGAAAGTCAAGCAGTGATGCGACTTCACGCTGCAATTCGCTATCCGCACCACAAAGCTCGTTGAGTTCCTTTGCAGCGACTTCGCGAGGCAACTCGACCAGCTTGCTAAAGATTTCTTTCGCGCGCTGGTGCAGATTTTCATTCAAGATGTGCAACTCTCATCCGCGAACCAGCGACGCAGCCATGCTTTTGCCATTGTCCAGTCTGCTTCGATGGTACGCTTGCTAACCTTCAACTGCTTGGCGATTTCATCAACCGCCATGCCTCCGAAGAATTTCATCTCAACGACCTGAGCTTGACGCGTGTCAAGCTTTGCCAAGTCTTGCAACGCTTCGTCCACCGCCAAAACCTGATCGGAATCTGTAATGCAAACCAAGTCCCAGTCCGCGAATTCGCGGCGAGCCATCTTTCCGCCTCGCTTCAGCCGATTTCGCGAACGAGCTTGGTCGACCAGGACGCGTCGCATTGTAGTCGACGCTAACGCAAAAAAATGGGTTCGCGATAATTCTTCGGCTTTCGGTAACCGCAAAAACAATTCGTGAATCATCACCGTTGGCGATAAAGAAACGGTCGCGGGTTCATCTCGTAGATAGCCGCTCGCCAGCCGATGCAACTCATCATAGAGCTCCGAAACCCAACGGTCAGAGCGAATTCGCTCGGGATTCGAAGATGGGTCCATTGAGCTCACCGTAGAATACCACAACTTTCCTAGTAATTGACTGCGGGTTTCACCACGTTACGTCGCTTGTATTTACTGAGCGTCCAGATACTATTTCTACCACACACCGCTAACCCCACAAGAGTGGCAATGAACGCATTGGTTTTTGATCGACAAATCGACGCACTGAATTTATGGCAGTCTATATTTGACGAGTTTGGCATCCGAGTCGAGTTTTCTAATTCCTTAGCGAGTGAGATCCGGCAACCGACCGGCGATCCACGCATTCTAATCTTTGATGACTCAGTTGTTGGATCCGATGTCGATAACCTGGCAAAACTGTGCAGTGAGACGAACCTTGACATAGTTGTGGTTACGGGAATCGATATCTCCGTTCCCGCTGCAGTTCGGCTGATGAAACACGGAGCTTCGTGGGTTTTCCGAAAACCGCTCGAATCGGAACAAGTGCGAGACTCCATTTCAAAGATTCAAGAAAGCTGGGCGGAGCTGGTTAAGCAGATCGAAGAGCTCTGTCGACTACAAGCACTTTTGCGAAACATTTCGCCACGAGAACTTTCGGTTCTCGAATTGGTGCTCGAAGGAGTTCCGAACAAGCAAATTGCCCGGCAACTTGAAGTGAGTGTTCGAACGGTTGAATCGCGTCGCGCAAAAATTTATCGCAAGTGCGAAGTCACCACAGTTACCGAGCTGGTGCGTTGCGTTGATCGCGCACATAATCTGCGCGCTCGTTACGGTGAGTGCCCTCGCGAAATGAGTTCCGGCAAGTAAACGGCTTTCAAGTAAATCATTGTCCGTTGGCGAGCCGCCTCGAACGCGGCACTTACGCAGATGTTAGCTAGCCTGTGCGAGTCCTACTTTGGAAGTGCGCGGACGGCTCTTGGAGTTCTTGAACGCAAGTTTTCGACGCCGATGTAAGTCGCGTTTGGGAACTTGTCTTTGATACCCTCCGCACTTTGCAAAACTGCTTGAGCTCGTTTGCCCGCATCAGGATGCGATTTCACGAAGCCCGGTACGAACTGTAACCACGGTGCAACTTGATCCTGACGCTGGTCCCAACTACTCAGCAGTCGAGCCAATTCGCGTGGTTCGTATCCGCATTCCATCATCCATCGAGTCGCATCGCTGTCGGCTTCTGATTCTTGTTCAGGGCGATTGGGACGGGCGACGAGACTGATCCACATCATGCGATCTTTAAAGTCGAGCGGTTGGTTGGCAAGCTTCGATTGTTTTAGCGGTATCAACTGATGACCACGATCGAGATGACTGAGCTCATGCGCGAGAACTCCGACCACCGCGGCTTCACTGACCGCCGTTTCAAGTAAACCGTGAGTCACCAAGAGATGACCGCCGGGAATCGAATAAGCATCGGTGCTGTCGCTTTCGATCAGCCGCACATCAATCGCACGATAGCGTTTCGCGTTGCTCATTCGCGGCTGTATCTGTTTAACGAGTTGCTCGAGATACGCGACGTCCTTGCCTCGTTGGCTAACGGTCGTTTGCGACTGTTTCATCTGCTGCAGATAAGCATCAAGGACTTTCAAGCCAAATTTCGCTTCCTCTGCAGGTGTGATGGCGATGCGGTCAAGTTTCGCAAGTTGCTCCGGCGTCAATTTGCCAAACATCGGAGCCATCGGCCCAGCTTGTGAAGCAAATCGTTCGAACATTTCTTGTAGCGCATCACCCGGCGCGGACGCTGAGTTATTTTGCGCGTTGGCAGAAATGCAGCAACTGAGCATGCACAGCGCTAGCCAGACTTTGCGAATCGCAGATAATCGAACTACAAACACGTTGGATGTTCCACCGCTAAAATGACGTGTGAACTTCAATTTGAAATTGAACTAACGAACTTGTTCAGTTTACAAGAAACTTCGCCGCGTTGTACATTTCGCTTCGCGGACTGCTTCGCAAATCACCTCGCAGGATAAAATAATGCCGCGTGCTAAGAACGTGCTTGGAACAGAGTTGGAAGAATGCAGCCGCGACCCGCTGACCGGTTTCTTTCGTGACGGTTGCTGCAACACTGGTCCGGAAGATGTCGGTTTGCATACGCTTTGCGCTGAAATGACCGATGAGTTTTTGGCTTTCTCGAAAGCGCGTGGCAACGATCTTTCAACTCCCAATCCAATGTTCCAATTTCCGGGACTGAAAGCGGGTGATCGCTGGTGTCTGTGCGTCTTGAGATGGAAAGAAGCTTTCGAAGCAGGGATGGCACCGCGAGTAAACCTGCATGCGACACATATGTCCGTCTTGGAATTCGTAGACTTAGAACACTTGCAAGAGTACGCAGCTCATGACGCTTGAGAGAAATATTCCGTCGCGACTGCCGAAGACTCGTGACGTGCGGCGAAACACGGTGGCGATCGCGATAATTTTGTTCGCTTGTGAATCGGCAGTGATGAAGACGCTGTCCGCCCAGGGCCTCGTGCGAGTGCGCTACAACCATCCTGGGCTGATCGTGGACCTGGGCGTTGGTCTGTGGGCTTGGCCCATTCCTTGCGACGCTGACGGAGATGGCGACTACGATTTGATTGTCTCTTGCCCAGACAAACCGTCGAACGGAGTTTGGTTTTTCGAGAATGCCGGTGGCAACACAGCAGACAATCCGATGCCGGTCTTCAAACCCGCCGTCAAGCTGAGCAGCACTGTTCATTATGTGATGCCCAGCTACGTCGGTGATCAGATGCGCGTTCTCTCACCAGGCTTTGAATACACCGACTTCACGCGCAGCGGGCTGACACAGAAAGTGAAATTGCCAGTGGATGCAAAGTTCTATGTCCCCTCAGGCAAGCAACCGAAAGGTCCCAAAGTGCGCCACAATCAATGGCGTTACGTTGACTACGACGGCGATTCCGTTCTTGACTTGATAGTCGGCATTGAAGATTGGAGTTACTACGGATGGGATGACGCCTGGGATGCACAAGGCGATTGGACGAACGGAAAGTTGCATGGATTCGTATTGTTGCTTCGCAACGAAGGAACGAACGACAATCCGCGTTATGCGGATCCAGTGCATTTAGAAGCAGGCGGAGTTCCGATCGATACCTTTGGTTGCCCTTCACCGAACTTCGCGGACTTTGATGGTGACGGAGATCTCGATTTGATCTGCGGTGAATTCTTGGATGGGTTCACTTACTTTGAAAACGTTGGTTCTCGAACATCGCCCAAGTATGCCGACGGCGGGAAATTGACCATGGCGGATGGCGAGCGACTGCGAATGGAGCTGCAGATGATTGTTCCAGTCGCATTGGATTGGGACAAAGACGGTGATATAGACTTAATCGTAGGCGATGAAGATGGTCGCGTTGCGTTCGTTGAAAATACAGGCAAGTTCAACCAGCACGATTTGCCGGTGTTTCACGCTCCAAACTATTTTCAACAGCAAGCGGATACGTTGAAGTGCGGCGCGCTGGCAACTCCGGTAGGCACCGATTGGGACGGTGACGGCGACATCGACATTCTCAGCGGCAACACAGCAGGCTACATCGAGTTCTTTGAAAACCTAAGCGGCCCCAGGGTGGCTGAGCCGAAATGGAATGCCCCGCAAAGACTGAAAGTAAATGGCAAGGCGTTTCGTATCATGGCGGGACATAATGGCAGTATTCAAGGGCCAGCGGAAGCTAAGTGGGGCTACACGACGTTCAGCGTCAATGATTGGGATCACGATGGTTTGCCAGATATTGTTTTAAACAGCATTTTGGGCGAAGTCGTCTGGCTGAAGAACATCGGAACTCGAGGCGATCCGCAGCTCGATGGTCCAAGAAACATTGAAGTTGAGTGGGCTGGACCTCAGCCGCTGCTCGCCTGGGGTTGGAAGAAGCCACGATTGAAGGCATTGTTAACGCAGTGGCGAACGACGCCGGTGGTATTTGATTTCAATGGCGATGGCTTGGTGGACTTGGCTATGTTAGACCAAGAAGGTTACCTCGGTTATTTCGAGCGATTTAAGGAGAACGATGAACTGAAGTTGCGTCCGCCTGAGCGTGTGTTCGTGGATGAAAACGGAGCACCGTTGCGACTGAACAGCAAAGCGGCTGGCGGTAGCGGTCGGCGCAAGATGTGCGTGACGGACTGGGACGGCGATGGCAAATTTGATTGGTTGCTGAATTCTTCCAATGCGGATTTGCTACAACAAGTCGCGGAGCGCGATGGCAAGTGGTACTTCAAAAATGCGGGAACGCTCGCCAAGCAGAACATTGAGGGTCACGACGTCAGTCCTGCTACGGTCGACTTTGATGGTAACGGCGTGCCGGACTTTCTTGGCGGCGCAGAAGACGGTCGCATGTACTTGATGACCAATCCACATGCCGAGTAGGCGAAACAAAAACGGCCCGCAGAGTATTTCATCTGCGGGCCGTCTTACTTTTTAACGCGTCTGTAGACTACCAAGGTCGGTAAGCGTGAGCTTATCGAACGTAGCTGGTAGCTTGAACGACACGTCGATTGCTTTGAAGGTAAGCACTTGGATCAACAACTGGCGCTGGAGCCATTGGTGCTGCTTGGCTTTGTACTGCAGGAGCAGATACTGGAGCCGAACCACAGCTGCTGCAAGCTGGTGCTGCTGCACAACCTGAATCACAGCACATCGAATCGCATCCACTGCGCTTCTTGAACAGTTTGCTCAGCAAGCGAGTCTTAGCG
>JBGSJB010000029.1:0-3427 GCA_041742175.1 Pirellulaceae bacterium | reverse complement strand
GCCGAAACTGCGGTGTTGCATGAGATCGATCGCGATCCGGATGAACATTGGTCGACGGCGGGCAAAAGTCTCGAAGCAGCCGGTGTGTCCGTCGCGCTCGGCCAGAACGCAGCCGCATCAGCCGCCATCGAAGTCATGTTGGCTGAAGTGGCGCAAGCGGATTACATCCTGCAATCTTCCGCGGCTGCCGTGGGCGCGTTCAATCAACGCCAGCATGATGCCGCTGCGGAGCTGAAGCGTCTGTCGTCACGCATGCCCGACGTGCAATCGAAAGTCGACGATCTGCGCCAGCGTTATGTGCGTTCGACTTTGCAACTCCGCAATCGCGTTGAATCCAGTGTACAAACGACTGCACCGGAGTCCAACACACCGCAGACTGTTGATCAACTGCTCCAGATTGCATCTGCGCCGCTGGGGCGGGTCGACGGATTGCTGAAGCTGGCGGAATCGGAGCATCGTCAAGGCAAAGTGCTGCAGGCTGCCGAGATCCTTCACGAATCGGCGACGCAGTTGTCGGTGGCGCACGAGCATCTCGATCAAACGGAACTTCACGTTTCGCGAGTCGATGCGCAGGTTCGTGAAAACGAAACCGCTTTGACACGTGTGATCGACGACCTAACGAACTTGGCCGCGAACGAACGCGATCCATTGGTCACGCGCGATACGCTTCAGGCAGGCGCGGCCGCTGCTCGAACGGCAACTCAACTAAAACTTGATTTGGCGACCACAACCGCTGCCCCGAATCCGTTCGAGATCGCCTCGAGCCTCGATGCACTGCGGCAGAAGATCGCAAGCTTGGAATCGCGTTGTGTGGCAGATCGAAAAGCGAACGCCGAAGCGGCGCGTGCCGTTGCCGGTGCGCGGCGGCAGTATGATGCCGCATTGCAACTTGTCCGCCAATCGCAAACCGATGGAATTCCGGACAGTCAGCAAACGAAGACAGCGAACGAACGGATCGCTGCGCTGTACAAGTCGCTTGTCCAAGTTGAGAACGATCTGCGCGAAGCTCACGGCGATTGGAAAGTCGTCGATAAGGATGCCTCGCAGTTACAAGCGAACTTGTCCGCAGCAGCCGAGACGCTCAGCGGCGAACTGAAGTCGGCAACGCAGGCGCTCGATCTATTCCAGCAAGCTTCGCAGACGGTTTTCCAAGCGGAACAATGGTCAGGCAGCTACGGCATTCGCGTCTCGGGCTCGCCCGGTGTTCGCGAACTGGAACGCGCGCGAGCTGGTTTGCAAAGCGGCAATTACAGCCAAGTGTTGGAGGTCGCGAGGTTAGCTGCGGCGGCTGCCATGGCGGCGATCCAGCAAGCCGAACGTGAGGTCGAACGCCGACGCATGGCTGAAGAGGCGGAAGCAGAACGTCGCCGCCGCGAAGCCGCTCGACGCAGCATGCCTAGCCTTGGACCGATTGTCATTACTGGAGGATCACGCAGTTCAGGCGGTCTGTTTGGTGGTGGATCTTTCGGCGGCGGATCTTTCGGTGGAGGCGGCTCGTTCGGCTCGTTTGGCGGCGGCGGTTCAAGTGGTGGCGGCGGCGGTGGCGGCGGAAGCGGATCAGGATTCAGTCGTTCGGGTTGGTAAGCGGCTGGTAAGCGGATGATCAGCGATTGCGAGTGACAAGCTGCGCCGCGAGCTGCATAGCAATGTATAAAGCTGATGCTACGTATGAAGTTTTGAAGATTAACAGGCCCCTGGCGACTGAAGCGGCTGGGCGTGTTAGAATTCCTGCACGATACCCGGACAACAAGCGCTGTTCGGTAAGCTGAACGGATCGATCGCGCTTGCAACGTAAACGGCCGCGCACAGTGCGACGGCTTCGCTGTTCAACTTTTGGTAATCAATGATACTGCTGTACCTGCTTCTCGCGTTTTTGTTGCTACTCCTCAACGCCTTCTTTGTGCTCGCTGAATTTGCGGCAGTCAAAATGCGACCGTCACGCGTCGCTGAGATGATTGCGGCTGGAGTGCCTGGAGCGGGCGCGATCAAACAAGTCCAAACGCACTTGGACGAGTACCTCTCAGTTTGTCAGTTGGGAATCACTTTCGCGTCGATCGGGTTGGGCTTCGTCGCGGAACCAGCGGTGGTCGAGCTGATCGAACCGGCACTGGCTTGGTCAGGCGCATTCAATGGCCACGCAACGACCGCTTGGGTGACTTCGCACGGTTTGGCGTTTGCGATCAGTTATCTGCTGGTCAGTTTTCTGCACATCCTGGTCGGCGAGTTGGTACCGAAGTCGATTTCAATTCGATTGACGGACGCGTCCTCATTGTGGACAGCTCGACCGCTGCGGTTCTTCCACATTCTGTTTTATCTGCCGCTGGTAATGCTAAACGCATCCGCGAATCTGCTCTTGCGCATGATCGGTATTCCATCCGTTTCACATTCTTCTGACCACAGCGAAGATGAGCTGCTGATTTTGCTCGACAAGGGGCAGTCGGAAGGCATGATGTCGTTCCGGCGATTGCTGTTCCTCGAGAACATTTTCGATCTTGGCGATTTGAAGGTCAGAGATGCGATGCGTCCGCGATCGCAAGTGCAAACGCTGACCACCAAAGCAACTTGGACCGAGACGTTGCAACTGATTCGCCGCTTTCGCTTCAGCCGCTATCCGTTGGTTGCAGACAACCCGGACGAACCGATCGGCATCGTACACTTGAAAGACGCATTGCTGGCTGATCAAGACAATATCGATCTGAGCTCGATTCGTCGGCCAGTGATCAATTGCCAAGACGACAGCTCGCTGGAAACACTGTTAGCTGAAATGCAACGGCGACGCATCCACGTGGCACTCGTGCGCGATGCCACCGGTCGCTGGACTGGTTTCCTGACGCTGGAAGACATCATCGAAGAGATCATCGGCACGATTCGCGATGAATTCGAAGACGAAGAGCAGATCAGTATGGCGGAAGCGTTGACCGAAGCGCGAATTCAATTGGACGTCGATGCAGCGACGACCGTTGAAGCCATTAAGATTGCTCTTGATCGAATGGAATCGGACGCATTGCCGGTCCCTAAGCATGTTGTCTTGCGAGCGCTCGAGGATCGCGAACGGCTGGTCGAAACCTATCTTGGCAATGGACTCGGTATGCCGCACGCGCGGATCGCGGCCATTCGCAAGCCGATCATCTTGGTGATTCGCGTAACTGGAGGCGGTGTCGCCTATCGCAATTCGAAGGACAAAGCCGATCTGCTGATGGTCCTGCTCACTCCCGCTGGCCAGCCGCGTGTTCATCAGCGTTTGCAAGCGATCGTGGCAACCGTAATGGATGAAAGCGAATTCATTCCGCAGCGTTTGCGAATCGCAGAAACACCCGCTGAAGTGCTCGAAATTCTGATCGCAGGTGAACAAGCCACATTGGACTAGAGCTTTCTCCAGCTTGCATTTCCGCATCAGCCGCAGTGCGCTAGCATCGGTTCTTTGCAT
>JBGSJB010000028.1:0-7698 GCA_041742175.1 Pirellulaceae bacterium | reverse complement strand
AGCTCGCCGGTGATCTGCCCGCACCGCGCGATCCGCTAGCCGACTACAAGCCGCGTTCCGTTGTAAAAGCCTGGACCGTCGATGAACTGGAAAGCGAATTGGCAAAGGTTTCTGGCAAACTCAATTTCGAACGTGGCCGTGAACTGTGCGCAGTCGCACAGTGCTTCAAGTGCCATCGCTTCTCCGGTCAGGGCGGAATTCAAGGTCCAGATTTGACGGCTTCCAGCGGTCGGTTTAGTGCTCGCGATATGTTGACTGCGATCATCGAACCCAACAAAGAGATCAGCGACCAATATCAAGCGACGCAGTTCCTTACCGATAGCTCGGTGGTTGTCGGTCGCGTTGCCAATCTGAATGGCGACAACTTGATGATCGTGACGAACATGCTCGCGCCTGGAGATTTCACGAACGTTAAGGTCAGCGACATTATCGAGCGTCGACCAGCGATGACATCGATGATGCCAGCCGGCTTGCTCGACACGTTTAAGCCAGATGAAATCGCTGATCTACTCGCTTATCTTCGCAGCGGCGGAAACGCAGCTCACGAAGTTTACCAGCAGTAGCATTACAAGCAGTAATCCGACGCGGCAGGTTGATTTGGAATAGGCAGTTCCGAGTCGCCGCATTCTGGGTATTTGCAACTCAAGCGTAGCGTCGACTTTCAGTCGATGCTACTTGGAGTGGATTGGCAACTAAACGTCGCCACCGCCTCTTCTTCGTCTGATCGCAAGCCGCTACGAACGGAATTGTCGGCGCAGTCGCGACATTCTCACGCATCGTATTGGACTTAAATCGTTAAAGATTTCTGTTCCAACTACTTAATTGTAGTTGAAGTGCAATGTTTGATCAGCCAGTGTTCGCCCCCGATCCACTGCAAATATCCTGACGATTGACTGAGTCGTTTGTAGACCCAAAAAGGGTTAAGAAATGGGGCGAAAATGCTTGAGGTAAAGCCATTCTCGGCTACCGATTCACCAGGGGTCCGGCTAGCAGGAAATCTAGATGTTCGCAACGCGAGCAACCTCCAAAGTATCTTAAGCGACTTGCTTGCGCAGGGAAAACCAAGCGAAATCGATTGCTCACAAATCGAATCGGTGGATTGTGCTTGCGTGCAGTTGCTGCTGGCTACCGTTCGCGAAGCACAAGGAACGATTAGGCTCAAGTACGAACCCGCCAGCGAAGTTGCAAATTGGTTTAACTACGCCGGCGTCAATGATCGCCTGCGGGCAGCAGTTACAAGTCTCTCCCCGCAAACCAAGGGACCATTGCAATGAGTATGCCAACTCAAGTAGGTCCCCGTAAATACATTAAATCGGGACCCGACAGTACCGCGATTTCCGCCATACTTGTCGTGCTCGACCGCCTCTCCATGCAATTGAAAGATATTGCTGAAGACGTTGAAAACTCCGTTAATGGAGTTTGCGAAGGCTTTCAAGGCATGGGCACACGTGCTCGAGCTGCGTTGACAACTGCTGCGGACGCGCTCGATACCAGCTGCGATGGTGGTGGATTGCAATCCTTTGTTCATCGCGTCGGCATGTCACTGGAAGTAATGTTACAACGCATTGAATCCTCACGAGATTTTTCGACCGTTCTGTCACATGAGATTGA
Source organism: Pirellulaceae bacterium (assembly GCA_041742175.1). Classification (GTDB taxonomy): domain Bacteria; phylum Planctomycetota; class Planctomycetia; order Pirellulales; family Pirellulaceae; genus Aureliella. The sequence continues at coordinate 6,087 of JBGSJB010000028.1, read as the reverse complement.
AGACATCAGCGATCGTTTTCGCATCGTGTTGGCTCTGGGTGAAAAGGTCACGAATGTCGCCGAATCGGCTAAATGGGCCACTTACAAGAGCCGAACTGCATTAAACGGACAAGGCAATGTAAAAGCTCAATTTGAAGAACTGGTTGAGCATACGTCAGTACTCGCTCAAGAGGCCGGTACGATCGGGCAAGCGATAAGTAGCGTGGTATCGGGACTTAGCTCGGCCATGCAGCGAGCCTCTAGCAGAGCCCGCAACAAGGCTGAAGAGGATGCCGGTGCTACTGCCACTACCGAAAACACAGTTCGCAACATGCTCGATCAACTGTCGAGTTCCTACGAGAAAATGACGCACTCGCTATCCAACTCTGCCGCAATGAGCCGCCAGCTAAATCTGGACATTGGGCAAGCGGTGATGTCGATGCAGTTTCAGGATCGCGTCAACCAGCGGATTGGCCACTTGATCGACTCGATTGATGAGTTGAACCATGAATTGCAGCCCTATACCGCAACGTCGACTGCAGAAGTTGCAACTTCGCTGACCGAACTTTGGCTCGAGCGACTTGCATCGCGGTCAACAATGGCTTCTGAACGAACAATCGCCAGTCCGCAAGGGGAAGCGGATTCGGACGAAGGCTCAATTGAACTTTTCTAGTCTAAATCCCGGAGATTCAAAACATGTCTAAAACAGCATTGGTAGTGGACGATTCGACCTCAATGCGGCAAATGGTGACGTTCACCCTTCAGTCCGCTGGATTCGAAACAGTGGAAGGTGCCAACGGAGTTGAAGCGCTCGCCAAGAGCGACGGACAGCCCATCGATATTGTCATCACAGACTTAAATATGCCAGAGATGGATGGCATTACGCTGATTAAAGAACTGAGAGCCAAGCCGGCGTTTCAGTACACCCCAATCCTGCTCCTGACTACAGAGTCACAGGATGCGAAAAAGCAAGAAGGTAAGGCAGCGGGCGCGACGGGCTGGATGGTCAAACCATTCAACCCAGACCAACTTATGGCCATTGTCAAAAAAGTCATCAGATAATTTATTCCACCGAAATTGAATAAATTGTGTACACTCAAGGATCAAACATGCAGATAGACATGAGCCAATTTCGCGCAGCCTTCTACGTCGAAGCCGCCGAACATCTCCAGCACATGGAAGCTGCGTTACTCCAACTTGAGAACGCACCACGCGATACTGAACTGCTCAATACGATCTTCCGAGGTGCACACAGCATTAAGGGTGCGAGTACTACGTTCGGCATCGATGAAGTTGGCCGCTTTACACATGTGCTCGAAAACCTACTTGAACGACTGCGTGATGGCGTTGTCGACACAACGAGTGAGTTAATCGAGTTGCTGTTGACAAGTGTCGATATCATCGATGGCTTAGTGGCTAATGCACGCGACGGCGCGCCTATGCCTGACAACATGGAGCAAGTTTTGAATGAACTCCGACGCGTCAATGGACTTTCTAACGCGGAACCTTCAACCAAGCAGGCTCTGACTTCAGATGAGCATAGTGCGGCACAGAATCGCTATAAGGTCAGCCTCCAACCGTCACGAGATTTCTTTCGCTTCGGCCAGGATCCGCTCCTGTTGCTTCGCGAATTATTCGAGACTGGCTCCGTAACGAATATTCAAGTTGACGATAGCAAGTTGCCTTCGCTCACTGAGATTGAACCCGAGCAATGCTATTTGTCATGGACTCTCGAGATCGTCACCGACAAACCTGAGCAATCGCTCCACGATGCATTCATGTTTCTCGATGAGGGTAGCAAATACTCAGTCGACCCAATTAAAGCCACAGCGCCAGCGACCACAGAAACACCCACGCCAAGATCGACAGAAGTAGCGACTGTTGCGCCAACGCAGGCACAGACTGCACCGACCGCACCGACAGAAGTGCCTGATAATCGCAGCGGAAACGATCGTCGCACCGCACCCACTGCCAAAGTGGGCAGCGAAAATGAGACCGTTCGAGTTGATCGCCAGCGCTTGGATGAACTGATCAATCAGATCGGTGAACTGGTGATTGGTGCTTCAATGGTCGAGCAAGAGATCTTGTCGATCGCGGGCGGTCGTGGCCTTGAGTCGATGTCGGGGTTAGGCAAAATTGTCCGCGACTTGCAAGAGATGAGCCTCGGTTTGCGAATGGTGCCGATCGCCGCGACTTTCCAGAAGATGAATCGCGTGATTCGCGATGTCGCGAAGAAAGTTGGCAAGCAAATCAACTTTGTTACATCCGGCGATGATACGGAACTGGACAAATCGGTCGTCGATCAAATCAGCGATCCACTCGTTCATATGGTTCGCAATGCCGCGGACCACGGCATCGAGACTCCTGAAGAACGCGTTGCTGCGGGCAAGCCTGCTGAAGGAGTCGTGTCCCTGCGCGCTTATCAGCAGGGGGGCAACATCTACATCGAACTTATCGACGACGGTAAAGGATTGGATCGCAAACGCATCTTAGCCAAGGCTATAGAACGCGGTTTGATTTCGTCCGATGCGAATATCTCCGATGCAGAGATTTGCAACATGATTTTCCAGCCAGGTTTCTCGACAGCCAAGGAGGTTACCGACGTTTCTGGTCGCGGTGTAGGAATGGATGTCGTGCGGCGTAACGTCGAATCCTTGCAAGGCAGTGTGAGCGTTAAATCGGTGGAAGGCAAGGGCTCGACAATGACGGTCCGGCTGCCACTGACGCTAGCGATTCTAGACGGTCTGCTTGTGCGACTCTCCGATGAAGTCTTCGTCATTCCGCTGCTTTCAGTCATTGAGTCGATCAGTGTGCGCGCTAAGGAAATCCATCAAATTGTGGGCGTCGGCGAAGTCATCTCACTGCGAGGCGAGATCGTTCCGCTTCTGCGACTGCATGATCTGCTGAACATTCGACCGCGAGAAGAAGGTGACGAACACGGATTGTTGGTGATTGTCGAAGATCAAGGTCGGCGACTGGCACTCCGCGTTGACGATCTGATTGGACAACAGCAGGTGGTGATCAAGAATCTGGAAACCAATTTCCGTAAAGTACCGGGTGTCTCCGGAGCGACCATTTTGGGCGACGGGCACGTTGCGCTCATTCTCGATATCTTCGGCCTCTCAACGCTGACCACTGATGCAGTGCAAGCTGCTAACCGATTGGTGGCGCCAGATGCGCCTGCAATCCACTAAATGATTTTGGTTGCTCGTAGGATTTGTGGTCACCAAGCATGCTAGCGAGGTTAATGTGAACTCCATTGCCGAAACGGACACGTCAACTGTTCACACGGAGGCAACTGCACAATTTTTGGCGTTTGAGTTGAACGCGCAAGAATTTGCAATCGACGTTTTGCAGGTTCAGGAAATTCGCAATTACACGCGCGTTACGCCTATTCCGAACACATCGCGGTTTGTGAAAGGCGTAATGAATTTGCGAGGATCCGTGATACCGATCATCGATCTGCGAAAGAAATTCGGGCTCCCGGACTCAGAGCCCAATCAATTCACCGTAATCATTGTTGTCAATGTTGGCGACAAAGTGATGGGACTTGTAGTAGACACCGTCTCGGATGTGTTGGATATCGATGAAGAATCCATTGTGCCACCACCAGATCTCGGCGCTGTCAATACTTCGTTTCTCACTGGTCTTGCGAAATCAGGCGAACGCTTGATTGCGTTATTAGATGTAGAAACATTGCTTTGCGGACAGAGCGAGGATGCCACCAGAGAGTTCGACTCGAAGTAATAAGTGAGTCGAGCGAACGCCTACCTGCAGCGATCGCAAAGTCAACTTGCAACAAGGGATAGATGAAATGAAGAAGACCCGTGTTTTGGTCATTGACGATTCCGCGCTGATGCGTCAATTGATAACTGAGATACTTCAGCTCGATCGAAGTATCGAAGTTGTCGGAACCGCGAAAGATCCCTTTGACGCTCGCGAGAAGATTCTTGCGCTCAATCCAGACGTGCTGACACTGGATGTCGAAATGCCGCGGATGGACGGTCTGTCTTTTCTTGAAAAGTTAATGGCTGGCCGGCCGATGCCTGTCGTCATGCTTTCATCGCTTACCGAACGCGGTTGCCAGACGACGATGCGCGCACTGGAGCTGGGAGCGGTCGATTTTATCACTAAGCCTAAATTGGATGTCGTTGCGGGGATGGATTCTCTTGTCGACGAGATTATTGAAAAAGTGAAGTATGCTGCGACAGCCAATATTCAACGACGAAAAATAACAGCAGAGCGATCTGTGGTTTCTGGGCCTAAACCTATGCCGTCGAGCGCGTTAATCGCTAGTACGCACAAAGTTATCGCTATCGGCGGTTCGACCGGCGGTACCGAAGCCCTGCTGGAGCTGCTGTCCGCATTTCCGCCCGATGCGCCTGGAGCCGTCGCCGTAATTCATATGCCCGAAGGGTTTACGAATACCTTCGCCCAGCGATTGGATCGGCATTGCCAAGTTCGCGTAAAAGAAGCTCAGGATGGTGATCGCATTATCCCGGGACATGTGTTGGTCGCCGCCGGAAACTATCACATGGAAGTGCATCGCAGCGGGGCTACCTATGCGGTGCGAGTTTTCACAGGACCTCCAGTAAGTCGACATCGGCCAAGCGTGGATGTTTTGTTCAGTTCATGCGCTCGCTACTTAGGCAAGAACGCTGTCGGTGCGATCCTTACAGGAATGGGAAATGACGGCGCGGCTGGGATGCTTGAGATGAAACAAGCGGGTGCGACAAATTTTGCACAAGACGAAGCGAGTTGTGTTGTGTTTGGCATGCCGAAGGAAGCGATCGCAAAAGGTGGCGTCGACGAAACGCTGCCACTCCAGCGGATGGCGCCACATATCTTGAAAGCAGCTCGTTGCGAAATCTTAGTTTGAGCCTCGACAGCATTTACATGCGTTCAGCGAACATCCGCAAGTCGAGAATCGAAACGCGCAGGTAAGACTCAACATGGTGGACATTCGCAGCTTTTGTTACGAATCAGATGTGCTCTGTACGTCTGTTGCTTGAAGTCCGTAGCGATGCTCCTAACATATCGAGTGACCACCCTTAGCTGGGTTGTGGCGACGATCGGTTTGTTGGTTGGGCGCTTCTTGAGCTGCGGCTGCAACGGATTCAAATCTCGTTATGCCATGAGCGACCCGGTGTATGCGACGAATTATGCCGAGGGAGCCGAGCGTGGAGTTCTCTTTGGAAAAGCGAAGCAAGCTGTCGATGCGCGGCATGTAGCAGGCTTGGGCGGTTGGTTTGTAAGCGGTGGAACGCAATAGCGATCGCAATCCGATAGCGTGCTGGGCGGCGTAAACATCGGTTTCGAACATTTTCCGTCGAGTTGGTTTTCGCAACGTTCGAGTTTGGTAGGTTACTGGGGCGACGACGATGGATATCTAGGAGCCGATTTGGGAGTGCGTGCTCAGTTGCCGGCGCGCGCCAAGTCCAACTGCCAATCGCAAGAATTTCGCTTAGCAGCTAGAATCTTGAAAAATTTGTCGCGCTCGGCAATTGTTCCGAGTTTCCGCCGAATAGGTTGCAACCGAATCCGCTTCGTTCTCGCTAGGGTAGTCGCATGAACCTCGAAATCCATGAACTGTCCAAACGCTACTCAAACAATGTGCAAGCCCTAGATCGTGTCTCGCTGACGATACCGAAAGGCATGTTTGGTCTGCTCGGACCGAACGGAGCGGGCAAGTCCACGCTGATGCGAACGATTGCGACATTGCAAGAAGCGGATTCTGGTTCGGTGCGGCTTGGCGAATTGGATGTGCTGGCGCAGAAGCATGAGGTCCGCAAACTTCTCGGTTATCTGCCGCAAGAATTCGGAGTGTATCCGCGAACAAGCGCCGTCGAGCTGCTGTCGCACTTCGCTGCGCTCAAAGGTATTCCAGCTTCGCAGCGTCGCGAAGTGGTTGATGGTTTACTATCGCGCGTCAATCTGTATCAGCACCGCAGAAAATCGGTCGCAAGTTTTTCTGGCGGCATGCGACAGCGTTTTGGAATCGCGCAGGCTCTATTGGGCAACCCAAAATTGCTGATCGTGGATGAGCCGACAGCGGGTCTCGATCCAGGCGAACGCAATCGGTTTTATAACTTGCTAGCCGAGGTAGGT
>JBGSJB010000027.1:0-1886 GCA_041742175.1 Pirellulaceae bacterium | reverse complement strand
TCTGTCATGGCACGGTATCTTTGGCTGATGCCCAAAGAGGATGTCCGCAGTGCCACGTCCGTGCGAATAAAAGCGGTCGACATAAACCGAGCCGCGCCAAATCACCATGCACAGCTCACAACTTAAGTTCTCGCCCCGCCGACAACGGGACTCGATTGATCATCGACCACCGCAGCCACAGATTTGAACGGTTCTCAAAAGCTGCAGTTAAATCGGACTGGGCAAAATGATCTATCGAGAACGATTCATCGAGCAGACCTGCCGAGCTCTGGCGGTTCTAGCCACCAAACGAAAAAAGCGGCGTCACTTTGAAGTTGACGCCGCAGTTTACAGCTAAGTGGAATCGATTCACTCGAAGTGGCTCTGCGAGCTGGTCGACACGTAGCTTCAGGATGAAGATCTTTGTCTTAGTTCCGAGATCTCACGCTTCATCGCGTGTCGCAACGCATTAGAACGCGTCGGTCAGGAAGTGATGACCCCAGTGGTATCGCTTGTGACTTGGATACTCGTTGTACCAGTTGCGATTGTAAACGGGAATTTGCATCTCAGGTCCGTATCGATAGTACATGCTATCGCTGCTCTGATAGGATTCTGGACTGCGAAAGTTCTGTGGATAGAAGACGTAAGGGTAGTGGTAAAATCGGTTGCAATCGCGGCTGTTCCCGGCGCTGCCCCACGAATAACCAAAAGCCTTCGGAGTGTTCGCTCCGTACCCGCCGTAACCTGAGTAACCAGCGGCACCTGGGGCTGCGTTGGCATACGAAGGTGGGCAGTATTCGCCTTCGCTTTGTGCAGCGGTAGTAGCGCTAGTCAGTTTAGCGGGCGTTCTCTTAATAGGTTCTTCGCCACGCACGCTGCCGACCAAATTGGCCAAGCAGGCGACAGCGATCATTGCTGAAATCGTGTTTTTTCGAATCATGTTTCTTACTCTTCCCCTGCGGCGGCATGTGGCAACGAATCGTAGCCCTCGAAATCTCGAATCGGCTCGCAGCAAAGGTAGAGTTGAAGGAATATCCGTCACATCCAGTATTATGCAATCCGGCTTTACACTGCGCAAACCTTACCGTCAGCAGCTAGAAAAATGGACTGGCTCAGAGCGCGCCACGCAGAAACGATCCTCGCTAAAATCTAATCGGCACAAAGCGATTGCTATCACCAGCGCGTCCGGCTCATCGCTGTTACGCGTTAGTACAACTATGCAAGTAAAGGAAACCACTCGTGCTGCTTTATCATGACAGCGCGTTCACTCTTCACGACACCGGTTCGCATCCAGAGTGCATCGCTCGCATTGAACGTGTGAACGCAATGATTCAGGACAACGGATGGAACGCAAAGTCTAACTGTCCAACTTGGTCCGCTGCTTCACGCGAAGCAATTCTGAAAGTTCACGATGCGGCGTATCACGACCAACTGAAGTCGTGGTGTGAACAAGCTGCGGGACGAATTGAAGCGGACACAGTGGTCAGTCGCGGATCCTGGAACGCGGCTCTCCGCGCGGCAGGAGCTGCGATCGATGCCGTTCAGCGAGTTGTGGGTGGCGAAGATCGGCGAGCTTTCTGTGCCATCCGGCCGCCTGGACATCATGCGCTTGCAAGCGGCCCGATGGGATTTTGTCTGTTCAACAACGTGGCTGTAGCTGCGCACGCGGCGCTCGCCGCCGGTCTACAACGCGTGATGATTATCGACTGGGACGTACACCACGGAAACGGCACGCAAGACGTTTTCTATGAAGACGGCCGCGTTGCGTTTTTCTCCATCCATCGCAGTCCGTTTTATCCCGGTACTGGGAAGGAATCGGAAACGGGAGCACGAGCCGGATTGGGTTGGATAGCCAATGAACCGGTGCCCGCGGACATTACTTTGAAGAGCTTCACGGATCGTTTCCA
>JBGSJB010000026.1:0-3488 GCA_041742175.1 Pirellulaceae bacterium | reverse complement strand
CGCAGCATGTTCCCAACCGAAGATTCCCGCCTCGGAAGGGTCTTGATGTCGCTGTCGAAAAAGAGCCGCTCCTGGCGCCGCTTCGTTTTGCAACTTGGACTTGGAACCGGTCTTTCGCTTAGCGGCATTGTCGCTGATGCGGAGACACCGGGCTCCATGCGCTTCACCGCTACGGTGCTAGCGATCCGACAAGCAGAGCCAGCAGTCGTCAACATTGAAGGCAATAAACCTGCTGCCCCCAGCGCAGGCAACGAAGGTCAATTGGTTAACGGAATGGGAGCCGGAGTCATTATTGACTCGCGCGGTTACATTCTTACGAACCAGCACGTCGTTCAAGACGTCGCTAAGATTGAAGTGACGTTGCATGACGGCACGCAATTGATCGGCCGCTTAATCGATCGCGACGCTGAGACCGATTTGGCTCTTATCAAAGTTGATGCGAGTTCGAAGAAGAAGCTGCCGGTTATTCGCTGCGGTACATCTTCGGATCTGATGCGCGGCGAGTCCGTGATAGCGATCGGCAATCCTTATGGATACCATCACACTGTGACTGAAGGGATCATCAGCGCGTTGCATCGCGACATCCCGGTCAATGGCGTGCAAGAGTATCCGGATTTGATACAGACCGACGCCAGCATCAATCCAGGAAACTCCGGTGGTCCACTGCTGAACTCTGATGGCGAGATGATCGGTATTAATGCAGCCGTTCGTATCGGAGCACAAGGCATCGGCTTTGCGATTCCGGTTGACCGCGCGATCGATATCGCAGCTCGCATGGTGGCTGGACATCGCCGCAACACACTCGATCAAGCGCTGGAAGTTGAGACGGTTTATTCCGAAGGCAAATCGAGTTTGAAAATTGTCTCGGCCAGTGCAAATAAAGATCTTCGTCGAGGTGATATCGTGACGAAGATGAACGGCCAAGTAGTGAAGAACCGCTTGGATTACGAATTGGCTTTGGTCGATGAGTCGCCAAACGGTGACATGAAGTATCGTGAAGTTGAAGTGGAATATGTGCGCGGTGGCGTAGCTTCCACGACCAAGCTGGTTAGCAGTAGCTCGCAAGGAGTTCGCGCTCAGTTAGTTTCAAGTGCGTCGACCCGAGTTACACCTGCGACATCGATGGATGTTGCTTACAACTTGCTTGGCCTCCGATTAGAAGTCGCTGACGCGGCGAAGGTTCGATCGATCGATGCAAATTACAAAGGTGGATTAAGAGTGACGGCGGTACGCGCAAACAGCCCCGCTCACCACGCGCAGATCAAACAAGGCGACGTGTTGGTCGGCTTGATCGATTGGCAAACTCCGAACTGGGAAGACTTGGCTTACATTTTAAATTCAGCCGAATTGAAAGCCAGCGGTTCACCAAAGTTCCACGTGATGCGCGGTCGCGAATTGTTCTGGGGTAATCTCGAACTCACGCCTCGTCGCAGTCGCTAAGGAATGATGCGCTAACGAATGATGCCCAAGCGCTTCAGACATTGCGACTTGAGATCGCTGCGAATTGAATACACTTGAGTTTTCCAGGAGGGACAGGGAGGGGAGATGCACCGCATCTCCCCTCTATGGCCTGGACTTTAATAATTAAAAGTGATGCTCGGTACGTGACGCACAGCAAGCGTCTTTCTTTACTCGAGTCCAAACAGGCCGGCAGGTGGGATCAATTCGCCGCCGATGTTACCGAGACGTGTTGAAGGCAAGAAGCGCGGTTCGATGTTGAAGTTGAACGAGACGTTATCGCGACCGCTATCCACATTCAAGCCAACTCGGATTAGTGCCGATTCGCCGATGCGCGTCAAGCCGATCGATTGTCCGACGTTGCCCACGCTGCTCAAATCCGACACAGCACTTCCCGACAAAATCCATTTGTCATTCAAACGATAGTTCACGTTGCCATTGATCACGTTGCTGCTAATCGGACCTTCGATCGACAGCAGACCGATGTATGCATCCGAGCGGCCGGGTCGCGAAAAACGGGCTCCAGCCGAGATAGTCTTCAAGCCCTGAGAGAAGAAATCGAAATAGCCATCGGAAAGCAGTGTTAGTCGATCGCCAACGTGATAGCGGAAATCGTAGTTGAGAGCACCCGCTTCTTCGCCAAAGTTATCTCGCTCGGCTTTGGGAAAGAATATCCAATCCACATCGAGTGCGACGAGATCGACGATACGATCCCGGCCTGGTACACCGCGTTTCGTTTGCCAGCGCTGATTGACACCCATACGCAACTGCGAGAGGTCGTCGACCACTTCGGTGCTCGACGCACTCACCCAACGCTGCATACCCGTTCGCAATGCATGTCCACGTTCGTCGAACTGTGGAGGCAAAGCGCCGCCGAACGTATTGAAGATAAATCGCCTGCGAAAATGTTCTTGCGAATTGTCATCGAGCGGATCGTACAACGGCAACTGATCCAAATCGGCACTCGAGTCCGCATAAAAGAACTCAGATTCAAGTGTCACTTTGTGCGCGATGCCACGAATATCAAACAGGCGGCTGTCTAAGTTTGGATAGGCTCGCCAAAACGGCAATGAGGTTTTGATCCCCGCTTGGCCTGTCAAACGTGTGACATCATCTTGGTTGATGTCTTCGTTAAAGAACGCTGCCTCGCCCGACAGGTACGGGATAACTTTCCACGCACCCAAATCAAGCGGCAGGCTGAGTTCTTGCCGAGTCGCAGCGCGTACTCCTTCGCTGTCACTTTCCCATGGCAGCAAAGTGAAAGTCGCTGCATCTTGAGGGTCGAGCGGCGTCGACGCAACTTTCTGATGTGCGTAGCCCACGTTGGTGTGTTGGCTGTAGGTGAATCGCTGACCAAATACGTCTTGGCCTAACATGTAATGATCGAGCCGCGGCAGCCACTCGGTCTCCGTAAAGAACTCGTTGACACGAGCTTGGCCCCAGATGTCGAACATGCGGTTGCCGTTGTAATTGCGAAGTCGCAAAGCGGTGCTCAGATCCTTTTGTTGATCCCACTCGCGCTCGAAGTACTGCTCAAGGAAATTACGATCGCTGATCCAGCCCGACTCAGCCATGATCTCTGTGTTTGGTGTTACAAACAATCGGTGCCGCGAGATTGTTCGGCCACGAAAGTCCTCTTCGGGTGTGAGCCCCGTACGATCTTGGCCAAGCGTATCGAGCCCATCGTCTTGTATGAACCACGCATCGGTGCTTCCGCGACCCGGAATTCCGAAGAACAGCGTTGGTCGTTCATAATCAAATCGAAAACCACCCGCAGGCCCTCGGTCAGACAGATAGTCTGCTGACAAAATTAGAGAAGTTCCCTCGGGCCCATCGATGCCAAGCAATTGGTAGGCATCGAACTCGGAGTAAATCTGCGTTCCGAAGATCGTGTCATTCTTAAACTTCAGCGACGTTAAGTAGAAACTCGGTTCGGAGAGATTGGTTGAAAATGTCGGCCAGTAACCAACTGGTAATCCGCCCAGATAGACGAAGTTGTTGGTGCTGGTTGCACGCATGTTCGTTGGTCG
>JBGSJB010000025.1:0-5399 GCA_041742175.1 Pirellulaceae bacterium | reverse complement strand
GGCAACATGGCGCGCATCGCTATGGGGGAAACTTGGTTGCAAGGGCCAATCATTCGATACGATCAAGCCACCGGTTACATCTGGATGGATCAGCCCGGTGAGTTCTCGATTCCGACGAACGCGTTGAATCAATCCAACGGTAAATCTGCAGGCGGCGGAGCATCTAATTTGCGTTGGGTCAAAGCGCCGCATTGCTCCTGGCAAGGTCGACTGATGTTTGACGGCGCAGTCGCATTGATCGAGGGCGACATTGAAATGACCGGAATGTTCAGTCCGGAAGAGAATCGATTCTGGTCTGTCAAAGGTAACTGTCAGCAGATGGAGATTCATCTGAGCGATCCGATCGACATGCACGCTCCGAAGTCTGCTTCGGCGAGCTTGGATCGCGTGGTGCTCAAAGACACCGTCGATATCATTGCAGCACAAAACGATAGCTTGGGAAACCGACTGAGTCTCGAACGCATCGTTGTCCCGGTACTCACTTATCAATTGCCTCAAAGCCAAATCGTTGGAGCTGGACCGGGTTGGATTCGGTCTTGGCACTTAGCTTCAGCGCGACTCGGACAGATGGCTTCCAGCAGTTCGGAGCGAACGCTTCCGCAGCAGCAGATTCAGGGCGCGCACCTCAGTTTCCGCGAGAGTATGGTGGCACAGATGGATACCTCTGAGGTCCGCTTTCAAGGCAAAGTTGAATTGGCCGCAGGTCCGCTTCGATCTTGGGACGATATGATTGATCTGAATACGATGCAGCGCTTGAAGCCTGAAGAGATGCTGCTCAATTGCGACATGCTAACCGCACACGATGCGAGCGATCTGGGGCTGCGCAGTTCAAGCCTCACCACGCCGCAGTCTGCAACTTGGGAGTTCCAAGCCCTCGGTAATGTGCGTTTTGCGGGCAAAGCGAACGAAGGCGACTACTCCGGACATGGCTATCGCGTCACGTACACGCAGTCGAAAGATCTACTAGTGCTGGAAGGCGATGGACGAACGCCCGCGCATATCCGCAAGCAAGTCGCTCCGGACAGTCGCGAACAAAACCTCGAAGCGGATGTTATCTCAGCCGCGATCAACGTCAAAACGATGGCGACGCAAGATGTTCGAATCACGCGAGTCGGAATCGAATTGCCTACTGGCCAGCCACCTTCAGCGGCTGTACCTGGTGCAAGCCAACCGCTCAATCCGCAGTCGGCGCAGTCGCCGTCATCAAGGACCGATCCTCGCAGCCCCGCTTGGTTGCGTCCGAAACAGTGAGCATCCAACTGGTGGGACTGAAGCTACTTTTGGGTGCTATCTGAAACGCGGCCATTTTGCAAAACCAAACGCAGATCCGCGAGCGCGTCCGCTTCTTCGCTGTTGTGAGTTACATGCAGTGTCGTTACGCCTGTAGCGACTTTAACTTTGCACAACCATTCATGCATCTCGATGCGAGTCGCTTGATCGAGTGCGCTGAGCGGTTCGTCGAGCAGCAGAACTGCGGGCCGCGCTGCAAGAGCGCGACCAAGCGCAACACGCTGCGCCTCGCCACCACTAAGCCGCTGGACGTTGCGATCAAGCAACGCGCCAAGCCCGAGCACTTGCGACAACTCTCCTGTTCGCTGTTGCATTACTGCTTTCGACGCGCCTCGCAGCCTCAGCGCAAATTGCAAATGTTCGCGAACACTTAACGTGGGAAACAAAGCTAGATCTTGTGGAACGTAACCGATCTGTCGATCGCTTGGAGACCATCGCGTTACATCCACGCCGCGCACCAAGATCGAACCCGCTTGAACTTTTCGCAACCCACAGATCGCTTCGAGAATAGTGGACTTACCCAATCCCGTCTTGCCCATCAAGACTGCGTACTGACCTGATTCAACTCGAAACGAAACTTCGTTTAATGAAAACGCGCCACTACGCATGCTAACTTTTTTCAACTCAATCATGAGTGCAATCTCGCTCCAAAAGCGCGAAGCAACAGCAGCACGAAGATGGCCATGATCACCATCATTAACGACACTGCGACCGCCGAGTCTAGTTGACCTACGCTCAACTCCAGGAACACCGAAGTGGAAAGCACTTCAGTCCGCATCTGCGTTGCGCCCGCGAAAACCATGATTGGACCAAACTCGCCCAGCGAACGCGCCCAAGCGAGCGTTGCAGCCGTTAACATGCCTCGCCACGCTTGTGGTAACGCGATCTGCAAGAACGCTTGAGCACGCGAACATCCCAACGTTCGCGCGACATCTTCGCAACGCGGATCAATCTGATCAAACGTAACGCGCATCGTTCGAACCGCAAATGCACAAGCGACGGAAAACTGTGCCAACACAACAGCACGCCATTGATACGTTACCGGCGTCCCCAAAGTATCTCTCAGCCAACTCTCCAATTCCCAATCGCCGAACTTCAAGTGAAACAATATTAATAGGCTTAACCCCAGCACCAACGGCGGCAGCACAATTGGGATATCAACTAAAGTATCGACCAACCACCGACCTGGAAATCGATATCGCGACAGGATGTAACCCAGCGGAGTCGCGACCCACAACGACATGATCGCGGCGACGGTGCACGATAAAAGTGTCAAACGAAACGCGGCTTGAATCTGCGGCTTCATCAACGCGTCACGAAAATCTTGCACCGAAGTGAACATAATGTCGGCGGCAAGTAACAAGACGATCAACAACACAAAACTCGCTGACAGTCCGCCCATGACCACAAAGAATGGCAAATCCACATAGCGACGCTGCCGCAATTCAGCGACTTGGACCTGTGATTCCAAAGTTGACTCCTCTATGACAGACTATTGCCGCACTCGCAAGTGTTTCGCCGAATGCATCGCGAAGCGGCGTTGCTTGCGTCGCACCATGATAAGCCACGTTAGCGAACAGAGGAACGCATTCGCGTGCGAGCATTCAATTTGTTGAGGAACAGATCTGTTAAGAATTGGCGCAAGCCAGCAATCCATCGTGTCCGCCGGCACACGTTAGCGTCCGGTTCATAGTTTGTTAACCGAACGTTAACCCCTATCGCTCAATTAATCGCTTCCAAGTCCAAGAGGGTTCGCAGTCATGCGCGCACGTTGTATCGTCTTCATACTAAGCATACTGAGCTGCTTGTGCAGCAACCGCTTAACGGGCACTGCACGCGCTGAGGATTGGATCAGCGTCGGAGGCGACCGCGGCGGGATGCGCTACTCAAGCTTATCGCAGATCAATCGCGACAACGTTCCGCAGTTGAAACTCGCTTGGGAATATCGCACCGGCGATCTAGCGGCTGGACGTGCGAAGATCATCGAATGCACACCGCTGGTCATCGATGGCACGATGTATATTACGACTGGTCAGTTGAAACTTGTCGCGCTGGATGCGGCGACGGGCGCAGAGCGTTGGTCGTTCGATCCAATGACGCATGCGCCGGCAACTTCACCGCTCGCATCCGGCGGTGTGAATCGCGGCGCGGCTTATTGGTCTGACCGCAAACCTGATGGTGCGCGACGCGTGCTGCACGGAACCGCCGATGGTCGACTGTTCTCTGTTGACGCACTTACTGGCAAACTCGACCCGTCGTTCGGGCGAAGCGGAGTGAAGGATCTTCGCGAGGACCTCGAAGGCGACTGGAAGAAGCAACCTTATGGCCCGACTTCGGCGCCGGCGATCTTAGGCGACAAAGTGATCATGGGATTTTCGTGCGGCGAAGGCCCAGGTCGGACCGCTCCCGGCGACATTCGCGCGTTCGATGTGCGAACTGGAAAGCAACTTTGGCGTTTTCATACGGTGCCACGCGCCGGCGAATTCGGCAATGAGACTTGGGAGAATGAATCGTGGAAAGATCGCGGAGCGGTGAACGCTTGGGGTGGCTACAGCGTCGATGAACGTCGCGGTTTGGTGTTTGCGGGGCTCGGTTCAGCAGCCTTTGATTTCTACGGAGGCGATCGGCATGGACAGAATCTTTTCGCGAACTGCACGATCGCAATCGATGGTAACACGGGCAAACGCGTGTGGCATTTCCAGTCGCTGCATCACGACCTGTGGGACCACGACATTCCGACTTATCCAAATCTTGTCACAGTTAAACACAATGGCCAACCACGTGACGCAGTGGCTCAAGTTACAAAAACCGGTTTCGTTTACTTGTTCGATCGCGAGACCGGCGAACCGCTGTTCGAGATCAAGGAGCAGCCTGTGCCGAGCTCTGACATTCCTGGCGAACAAGCTTCGCCGACTCAGCCGATTCCGGTGAAGCCGCCACCATTCGCGGCCCAGTCGATGACCGAAGCCAATGTGACGAACATCGCGCCAGCCAATCGCGCATTCGTGCTCGAGCAACTCAAGAAAGTTCGTGGAGGTCCCGCTTTCAATCCGCCAAGCCTTCAAGGAACAGTGGTCGTTCCCGGGTTTCATGGCGGCGCGACTTGGTCCGGTGCTTCATTCGATCCCGAGTCGAATTACTTGTTCTTGAATGTGAACAATGTTCCCAACATCGTGACACTCGTTGAAGAACCGGCCGGCGCCGCTGCGCGTTATCGCATCACGGGCTACAACAAATTTTTGGATCAAGAAGGCTATCCAGCGATCGCGCCGCCATGGGGAGAATTGATCGCGATCGATTTGAGCGAAGGCACGATTGCGTGGCGCGTGCCGCTGGGCGAATACGCAGAGTTGTCGGCTCGCGGCGTACCGCAAACTGGAACCGAGAGTTTTGGCGGAACGATCGTAACCGCTGGTGGCTTAGTTTTTATTGGTGGCACGCGCGATGAAAAGTTTCATGCGTTCGACAAGTCCACCGGCAAACTGCTGTGGGAGTTCCAGTTGCCTGCGGGCGGTTACGCTACGCCAGCGACATACAGTGTCGGCAAGCAGCAGTTCGTGGTGATCGCAGCTAGCGGAGGCGGAAAACTTGGCACGAAACTCGGTGACTCCATCACGGCTTTCGCGTTGCCGACGCAATAACTCAATCCGTCTTAGACTTCTTGGCGCGCCCCTGTGTCCACAATATTAAGCCTTCCAACCGCTGTTTGCCGCGATGAAAATACGCTTCGCCAAGCCCCCGCAAGTGAGCTTCGTACAACCGCTTTCGTTCTGATTCCCAATTTGAAATGTCGGGAGTAACAAGCTGCTGTTCGACGCACAGTTTAGCCAACTCTTCGCCGATCAACTGATGACCTTCGATCGATGGATGCACGTGATCGATCAACCACTGCGAATCGGGAAGCCGATGATCGCTTACGTCGCTAATCAATCGCTCCGCATCTAGCAGTGGGACCTCGAAGCGATTCGCTAACAGCCCGTTGAAAAACTCACAGGCCGCGCTATTTTAGGGGCATTGGGCTTCGAGTGCTTTGGGAGAGATTGAGATGGCGCTTGGTCGGCGGAAAAGTGGTGGGCAAGAAGATCTGTTTGTGCTGGCAACGGACTTGC
>JBGSJB010000024.1:0-3054 GCA_041742175.1 Pirellulaceae bacterium | reverse complement strand
AAACTTGGCCCGGCACAAACTACCTAGAACCGCAAGCCTCAGTAAAGATCATGGACGCGTTGATCGAAATGAGCCAATCGCTGAAGTAGTCCCAACGGTTCGATAATTCGAAACAAGCCTAGACGTTTTTGCCACTTTGCTACAATAAAACATCGGCAACGGCGTAAATGTAAACCCAAGTCGCCGCAGCTTGGCGACTTTTTTAGGAGCATCAAGAATGACAGCAGTCCTCTGCGAAGATAAGGTTCGCGAACAGTTGAAGCAGGTGATCGATCCTGAGCTGTTTGTGAATATCGTTGACCTCGGTTTGATTTATGTCGTCGATCTCGAACCAAGTTCAGAAGAGCCCGAGAAGACCAATGTGAAAGTCGAAATGACGCTCACCAGTCCAATGTGTCCGGCTGGTCCGCAATTGGTTGCCAACAGTCGACAAGTGATCGAAGCGCTCGATGGTGTGGGTGCGGTTGATATCAAGGTCGTGATGGACCCACCTTGGACTCAGGATCGGATGACTGACGACGCGCGCGATCAACTCGGCATTTTCTAATCGTTCGTCGACCGTCAAGAATTGAAAAGTCCAAAGCAGTTTGAGCGACCAAACGGTTGCTACCAGTTTGCATTTAAAGGTAAGTCCGCTATGCGTCGTTTGAATCGGCCGAATCGTTTTTTGGCTTTCGCTGCTTTCGTAATTGCGGCTTGTGTGATCTCGGTTAGCTCAACCTTGGCAGTGATTACCGCTCAAGAAGTCGCGGCGACGCCCGATTCGCTCGCAGACATGCCAGCAGATGCGGCGGAGCTTCAATCGCAATTCATGACCGACATTCGTCAATTGACGTTTGAAGGGCGGCGCGCGGGCGAAGGTTACTTTTCAAAAGATGGCCGACATCTTGTTTTTCAAAGCGAACGCGAACCTGGCAATCCGTTTTTTCAAATCTATTTGATGGATCGCGAAACCGGCGACGTGCATCGAGTTTCTCCCGGCCGCGGCAAGACGACTTGTGCATGGATCAGTCCAGCGGGCGACAAAGTGCTGTACGCTTCGACTCAATATGATCCGCAGGCGTCGCAGAAACAGGCGGCGGAATATGAACTTCGCAACTCGCCCAACAAACCTCGTTACAGTTGGGATTACGATCCTACTTACGAACTGGTGGAGTTTGATCTGAAGACGTTTGAGTATCGCAAGCTGACGGACGCGGTCGGGTATGATGCGGAAGGTTCGTATTCCCCGGATGGCGAGTGGATCTGTTTTGCATCTAATCGTCGCGCTTACTCGAATGAATTGAATGCAGAAGAGAAAGAACTGTTTGAACTCGACCCAGCTTCCGCCATGGATCTTTACATGATGCGATCCGACGGCAGCGAACTGAAGCGGCTGACGACGAGCATCGGATATGACGGTGGTCCCTTCTTTTCGCCAGACGGTGAGCGAATTTGTTGGCGGCGGTTTAGCAAGGACGGCGCGACAGCAGAAATTATGGTCATGAACCGCGATGGATCTGATGCGAAGGAAGTCACAAAATTGGGAGCCATGAGCTGGGCTCCATTTTTTCATCCATCTGGAAAATATCTGATTTTCACCACGAATCGGCACGGTTTTGCGAACTTTGAGTTGTATATGGTGGACGCGCAGGGCGATGGCGAACCGGTTCGTGTCACGTATCGAGAAGGGTTTGATGGTTTGCCAGTGTTCCATCCAGACGGAAAACAACTGTTGTGGACCAGCAACGGCGGTTCGACCAATTCGCAGTTATGGGAATCTGCCTGGAATCATGACGCCGCTTTGGCAGCGTTGGAACTCAACAAAAAACCGGACAGTGCTGACAGCATCGCGCAGGCGGAATCCGCAAAACAATCGACTGCACCGGAGTTTGCGGCTGCAGACGTCGGCCGACATGTCGATTATCTATGTCGCCCCGAACTGGGCGGTCGACTGACGGGCACGGAAGGCGAAATCAAGGCCACCGCATATGTAGCTTCTTACCTGGAGAGTTTAGGCTTTAAGCCAGCGGGTCGCGACGGAACTTTCTTCCATGACTTTGAGTTTACATCGGATGTGAAGTTGGGCGAGAACAATCGGTTGCACCAGGGAGACAAGAGTTATCAGGTGGACCGCGATTGGCGACCAGTGTTCTTCTCGAAGGGCGGCAAGCTCCCGGAAACTGAGATCGTGTTCGCGGGCTACGGCATTGTGGCACCGAAGAACGGTGATCAAGCCGAGTATGACAGCTACGTTCACCTAGACGTGCGCGACAAGTGGGTCATGGTCTTCCGTCAGATGCCACAAGATATCACACCTGAACGCAGGCAAGCGCTGGCGCGGTTCAGCGATCTGCGCTATAAAGCGATGGTGGCGCGTGACCGCGGCGCGGCTGGCTTAATCGTCGTCAGTGGTCCGACCAGCCAAGCGCGTAGCCAGCTCGTTCCGCAGAATATCGATGGGACGCTCGGAACGTCGAGCATCGCAGTGATAAGCGTTACCGATGACTCGGCTGCTGAGTGGTTTAAGTTGGCCGATCTGGACTTGGCAGAGGAACAAAAATCGCTCGACAGTGGTGAAATGGCGATGGGCGTCGAATTAAAAGGTGTGAAGGTCGGAGCGGAGATCGATGTTGAGCCGGTCGCGAGTCGCGGGCGAAATGTTTTGGCGCTCTTGCCAGCCGGAAGCGAACCGATGAAGGAGATGGTAGTGGTTGGTGCGCATATCGACCACCTCGGCAACGGTAAAGGCGGGTCGCTGGCGCGGGCAGATGAAGTTGGTGGCACGCATCGCGGGGCTGACGACAATGCGTCCGGAGTCGGTAGCATGCTTGAGATTGCGCAGTATCTCGCGCACGAGCAGGCCTCCGGGAAATTAAGCATGAAGCGCGATGTGTTGATCGCTGCCTGGAGCGGTGAAGAGTTAGGGCTTCGCGGTTCGCAAGCATTTGCTGAGGAATTTGCGGAGTTGTATCCGAATCGAGTTGCGGTTCCTGACAAAGACGTTTCAACAGCAGCAGCCGATCAAGCGACGGAGGGAGACTCGCAGCACGGGGCGCATGACGCACATGGCGC
>JBGSJB010000023.1:0-2395 GCA_041742175.1 Pirellulaceae bacterium | reverse complement strand
CTGAAAACGACTTCAACGGTGTGACCTATGGCTTTATGGGCGACCGCCGCATGGGCTGCTGGAAGTTCGAATCGATGTTCCGCTTGGGACTCGGTAACTTGCGACGGAAAGTGAACATTGGCGGTTCGACCACAACGACATCGGCCGCCGGTGTTTCCAACACAGAGCCGCAAGGCCTCTTAGCTCGGAACACGAACAATCAAGGTTTCAAAGACGATACCTTTATTGTGCTTCCAGAAGTTGGCTTTAACGCCGCTTATACCATTCGTCCCGGCTTGGACTTTAACGTCGGCTACAATTACATGTTGATCCCAAAGGTCGCACAAGCGAGCCGCCAGATTGATAAGCAGTTGGCGGTCAACTTGTCCGATCCGCTAACTGGCGCCTTGGATCCGCAATTAGATTTTGAAGAGCGAAAGTACTGGCTCCATTCGCTCGGCTTAGGCTTGCAGTGGAACTATTAATGAGCGATCCCAAACCGGTAACTGATCCTTTCGCATGGGCTCCCATCAGTCAACTTATCGGGCTGGAGGTGCAACCTCCAGCCGTAAACGAAACCGGTCGCGAAGTCGGCGAAGCAGAGGTTTTTCTAAACGTCGATCAACGCATGCATAATCCAATGGGCATGGTTCATGGCGGCATCATCTCGCTGCTAGCCGACGCAGCGATGGGAATCGCTTTCGGACGCGTGCTTAGTGAGAAGTTCAGTTTCGCGACCATCGAGCTGAAAACGAACTACATTCGCCCGGTGAAGCAGTCGCGTCTGCACGCCTCAGCCACGTTGATCACACGCGGCTTGCGAATCGGATTCTTGGAGTGCCGAATCGTTGACCATCGCGGCAAATTGGTCGCCACAGCGAGCTGCACTTGCACCGTGACTTCCCTAGGGGCCTAAATACCAGCCGCGCGAGTTTTCTGATGCGGCTGGTGAATGCAGATTGGAACTGTAGGGAATCGGAACGCCAACCAGCTCTGCTATTCAGAGTCGCTGGCGCCAGACCCGGTATCAAGCTTCGTCCACTTTCGTGTTGCCAGCTTCTTGATCGCTTCGTCGCTGATAGATGCATTGTCTTTCAACGTTAGCGACTGAAGCTTCGGCATGGCTATCAGTTTGTCGACGCTTGCATCGGTAATACTCGTCGATCGGATACTCAACTCCTTGAGATTCGGCAGCGTCGCGATCGCATCCACCGTCGCATCTGTCATACCGACGATACTCCAAATGTCGAGCAGCTCGAGCGACTTCAGCGACGCGAGATTCTTCAACCCCTCGTCACTGACCGAGCTGAGCTCGTGCAGGTACAGCCGCTTCAAATTCGGTAGATGATTCAGCAATTCCATTGCGGCGTCGCTGACATCCGGCAAGTCACGAAGCGTTAGCCGTTCGAGGTCCAAGCCTTGCAAAGCGAGTACGCCATCGGTACCGAAAGCTTGACAGCGAAAGATCTCAAGCTGCTTCAACTTCTTAAGCTTCGCAATATGCTGACCGGATTGGCTAGTAATTTTAAAATCTTGAATCAACAAGCTGTCGAGCTCGCTGGCCTCGGCTAGATACTCCATCCCAGTGTCCGATACCACGTTACTGCGATGCTTAAGTGCAGTTAGCTTGGGCAACTCTGCGACCACTTCAAGTGTCATGTCACCTGCTTCCATATTGCCTCGCAAATCGAGCACTCGCAACTCAGGCATCTTGGCGAGTTGCAGGGTGTTCAGTTCGTTAAAGCGATTCTGCACAAGCGTCAAACGTTGCAGCTTTTTCAGATTCACTATCTGCTTAAGCACGCTGTTCGACATGTTCGTATTCGAAGACAGATCCAACTCCGTCAAGTTCGGAAAGGACTTAACAATTTCCGCTACTGTCGCATCACTGATAATGGAGTTGGTGAATGCAAGCGAAGTCAAGTTCTTTAGTCCGAGGACCGGCGCAGCCATTTCGTCATTCAACTCGCGGCAGTTGTAGACTTGCAGTTTTCGGAGGTCGGTCAGTTTTCCGAAAAGCACCATGTCTTCCGGAGTAAGACTCGCACCGTCTTGAATCGAAATCTCGACGAGCATTCCGTCTTTCTCCACGTACTTTGCGCCGGCACCAATTTCGGCAAGTCGAGCTTTGGCGGCTTTCACATCTGCGGGACTCGCTGTGCCTTTTGAATCTGCCGGCAGAGCCGCGGGCTGCGTAGGCTTTGCGGGCGCTAGTTCACTCGCTTTGTCGGCAACGGCCGGCGCGGGTTTGTCTTTATCGACAGAGGCCGAATTCTTCGGATCTGAACAGCCGATCAGCACAACGGCTCCGATTACACAAAAACCGCCTAAGAGCGTTCGCATGCGGCGATCAATCGTCATTTCCCTATCTCCAAAATGAGAAAAGCAGAGGTGCAGCGAACCACACCTCTGCCAC
>JBGSJB010000022.1:0-5919 GCA_041742175.1 Pirellulaceae bacterium | reverse complement strand
GACGTTTTCAAGTTCCTTACGCTCCTGATCGTCCAATCGAACGATATACTTCTTCTCCATAGCACACCTCCATGTTGCCAAGAGAATCGCAGTTTTGGCGAAATTAGGGAACCCTAAAATTCAATTGGAACAAAGCACTAGAGTTCTGCGCGTTGTAATCAGGCGCATCGGTGATCTCCGCCTGTGTGGCACTTGCAGCTGTCGAATCGGAATCGGTTGCCGAGTCTTCGCTGCTCTTCTTTGCTGGCGTCAAAACAATTTTGTCGTCCTCGATCGATAGGCTCTCGAACTTGCGCAAAAAGTCAACAAAGTCGGGGTCCTTGAGCGCGTCGTTCGCTAGATTTTTATTGCGAATATCCTTCATGAAGTCTTCGGGAACCGGTTTGCCATTGACCGTCGCTTCATCGAGCGTCACGATCAGCACGCCGTTCTGTAGCGAAGCCTTTAGCGACACGGAGCCATTGAAGTAGCGGCCCTCCAGAAAGGGAATTGCATCCGTGGGGAAACTCGCTTCCCCCGAAATTTCACCTCCCTCGATCCTGACGAAAAGTCTTCCTGCCAATTCCTTTTCACTATTGATCATCGCATTGATATCGTCGGCGGTGAGTACGAGTGGCTCTTGCGTGTCGCCCTTTTCAAGAGCTGCCTTGAAATCCTCGATTCGTTTTCTCGCAGCCGCAATTTCCTCTTCTGAGTACTCTGCAACTGGAATTTCGATTGGTTTGTCGGAGGTGTAGGCGTCGATCTGTCCCCGCACAACTCGGTACGTTGCATAACCGGTGGCGGCAATTCCCAGTACCACCAACAGTAAAACTGTGGCACATCCACCAAGCAAACAACCCCAAGGAAATCCCGGCGCAGCTGGTGAATCGTCGAATGTCGAATGCGAGTTGCTCATGGATCCAGCCTGCAGCGTGGTGGTTTGTCGAAGTAAAATGCAATACGACTATCGAGTAATCGGTGATTTTAGCTGAATATTTGTCAGAAACAGCTAGCGCCCATTCGATTTCATAACTTGAACTTCAATGTCGCTCATCCGCGCCGTATGATTAAAAGTGAGTCCGAGACCGCGTCTTAAACCTCAACTGGCTGCTTCCGTACCATTTCCGTTCACTTTCTTGCCGGTTGAGTTGCGTCGAAGTGAATGTAGGATGTATCAATTGAGGTTTAGCGAATTTCGGTCGGACCATTAGGTTGCGGCGGCACGAAGTGGATGGGTGCTTTAGCACAGTTGCGAATTTCAAGCGAATCTAGGAACGCAGTTGCGATGCAGTACCACGATCAAGACGATCACCTCCTTGGTCGCACGTTTGGCGGCTATCGCTTGACTGATGCAGCCGGCGAAGGCGGGACTGGGCGCGTTTACAGGGCGACAAACGATTCCGGCGTTTTGGTTGCCGTTAAAGTATTGATGCGCAACCAGTTCTCTGAGGCGAGCCTTTCCGCATGGCGACGCGAAGCCCGGCTGGTCGGGCGGGTCGAACACGCGAACTTGATCAAAGTGCTTGCCGCAGATCGCACCAAGGAATTTGATTACTGCATCTACGAGTGGGCCGAACAGGGCAGCTTGGCAGATTTAATTCGCAGGCGCACTCTGCCCCCCATCGAAATCGCCGAGATTGTCAGCAAAGTAGCGTTGGGTTGTGCGGCGCTGCACGACAGACGCATTTTGCACCGCGATATCAAGCCAAGCAATGTGTTAGTCGACGCGCGAGGCGAGATAAAACTGGCTGATTTCGGAGCCGCTCGAGCTGTCGACGAAACGCTCATCTCAGACTCAATTGGATGCATCGGTACTCCTGGTTACATGTCGCCTGAGCAATTGGGGCTGATTGATGCTCCAGTTGGCGAAGCGACCGACATCTATGCGCTCGGCGTGGTGCTGTATTCGATGCTGGCTGGCAAAGGGCCCTTCGCAGGTGGCTCTACCATCGAAGTGATCGCCAAGTCGGCGCGTGGGATGTTTGAAAAACCTTCGGTGTTTCGCAGTACTCCGGAACCGCTTGAGCGAATCTGTTTGAAGTGCCTCGAACGCGATCCAAGTGATCGCTATCCTTCAGTTACTGCGCTGTACGAGGACTTGCGAAATTTTAGAGAGGGCAAAGCAGTTCAAGCTCAAGCTGCGTTCCTTTCTCTGCGGTCTGTGTTTCGGTTTCGTCGGCAAATTGCCGCAGTTGGGTTGTGCTGCGGCTTAGTGATGCTTGCAGTAACGCTGTGGCCTCGCATTACTACGCAGAAACCGGAGCCCGTTGCACATGGGTCGGTCATCGCGCCGGACTCGCCTTGGTTCTCAACGCAGTTTGATGAGCAACAGGCGATTGACAAGATTGAACAGCTCGCCGGTATCATCAAAACGCGCGAAGGCCAAGTTGTTGCGGTTAATTTGAACACCACGCCTGTCGTCGATGACGACCTACGGTATCTGACTGCGTTCACGCAGTTGGACGCAGTGCTGCTCGAAATGACCAACGTCTCAATCAAGGGTGTGCAGCACTTACCAGAGAACATTCGCAGGCTGGATTTGGGCGGCACGTTGATTCGGGATGAAGATTGCCATTACTTGGCTGACCGGAAAAAGCTGACGAGTATCAGTTTTGGCGGTTCTCCAATTTCTGATTGCGGAGTCGCAGAGCTCTGTAAGAACAAGCACCTTGTCGAACTCACACTTCAAGAGACTTTAATTACCGACGCTGCGCTCGACTACATCGTTGCCTGCGAGCAACTGGAGTCCTTGGTTTTGAATCGATGCACCGAGTTGACGGCGCGAGCGATCGAAAAACTTGCCGCGTGCCACAAGCTGAAGTACTTACATATTGGGCAGACGGGCGTCGACGAACGAGCACTCGCAAAAATCTTGGAGAATTGCGCATTGATAGAAATTGGACTTTGCGATTGTCCCGGAATCTCAGATAGCACGATGGAGACAATTTTGATGTGCGAATCGCTGGAAGAAATCTACTTGGATGGTTCAGCGGTCTCGACGGCAGGCCTCGCGAAGCTGAACAAGTTGCCAAAGATTCGCCGTATCTTGGCGCGCGGCAATAACATAGATGTCACGAGTCTTGAAATCAAATTTGGTAATCGCGTTGCTTTTGTCACCAAGTGGTAGCGCGCTCGGTATCATCAGCCAGAAAGCTCACGCCATCCGGCTGATGTGAAGTCCCACGCGTTTGCCATTAAAAGTGAACTGCTACGGCTCGAGCTTGTTCCTTGGCGATGGATTCTGCCTTGGCGACTTCGTTGGGTGCGGCCAGCGTTGGTTCGACAAGGATTGATTGAGTGTCGGTGAAACCGATAAAGCCTAGCAGCAGATCCATGTAACCTTTCTGTAGATCCATTCCCTTCGCTTGATCGCTCCCGTATGCGCCACCTCGAGCGTAAATGAGCACAGCCGGCTTGCCAGAGACTAAACCGCTGTAGCCGCTTTCGGGATCGAAACTAAACGTTTGCCCGGGTTGCGTCAGAACATCGATGTAGTGTTTCAACTTGTAAGGAATTCCAAAGTTCCACATCGGCAGACTAAAAAGATACTTGTCGGCTGATTTGAATTCGTCGCATACGTCGACCACTGCTTGCCAAGCCTTCTGCTGATCGGCATCGAAGTGCTGGCCTTGCAGCACCTGATATTTTGCATCGATCGTATAACCATCGAACTCGGGAAGGTGCTTTTCCCACAAGTCCAAAGTAACGATCTCGTCCGACGGATGTCTCTCTTTGTAGCTGGCAAGGAATTCGCTTGCGACGGCGATCGACTTGGAGCGATTCTTGCGTGGTGAAGCTTCGATATAAAGCAATCTGGTCATACGTGTGTCCTTCAACTTGAGGTGCCCAAAATATTTACATGTAAACTACAACACGAAAAAAAACTGGAGGTGGTATTGGGAAAATTAGTCTTGAATGCCATTGCGTGTCGTTTCTAAGATCCGAACCAGTTCCTTCAGGTCGGCTGGTGACACGGTCGCTAGGAGTGTGGCGTGCAAATTTAAAATTGGAGTATCGATTTTCTTGAGCAAGCGGCCTGCGGCGGCCGTCAACTCAATTTGAAAAACGCGACGGTCATCCTCGGACTGAGTTTTTGTAATAAATTCCAACGCTAACAACTGATCAACTACCCGCGTGATAGCCGGCGCCACCTGAATCATGCGGCTAGCTATTTCCAAGCAAGCCATCGGTTTGCCCTCGCCTCGCAAAATGCGCAGCACATTGTATTGAGTTACCGTGAGTCCGTATTCGCGGAGCAAACGGGCCAAGCGGTTCTGCAGCAAGTCGCTGGTCCTCAGGATTGCCAGCGTAGCTTCCTGTTCAAGGGAGTCGAAGGGGCCTCGCTTCTTCAGATCGTCTTTGAGTGTCCGCGACATCAGGAGTTCCTCTTAGCTTGGTTCACACAAACTAATTTACATGTACAGTAAACGCGAGTCAAGAAGGGAGTATGGTGATACACTCACTGCAAGCTAAGGCTATGGAGCTTGAGAGGTCTGCGACAATCTGCGTGAGCACAGGATCTGAGGCCCCTGAGCGTCGTAGCGCGTCCAAGCCCATGCTAAGTTTCCGCCTTAAATGCAATAAAAAGCCAAAATTAGCCAAAATTCTCACAAAAGCGAGCTGAGTTCGATAAGCGAAGCTGAAGCTCAGCAACTTCTCAAAAGTCCGCTCCTACACCCCCACATCGGCTAGCGATACGATTCACATTGCCTCCCGTGAGCACAACTGATAAAAGGCAAACCATCTACTCGATGTGACCAGTTTCGGATGCCGCTATGCTCACCATTTATCGCTCGTTCAATACGTTGTTGATTCTAACCGTCGTCGCCACAAGCGGTTGTAGCTTGAGCGCACACAAATACTTCAATTGGCTTAAACCCAAGACCGAAGCCTCGTCCGACGCAGCGACGATTGCGCAGAATCAAGCAACTCAGCACCAGGCAACTCAGGCAGCTGCAGAATTAACGAGTGATTCGGGGACTAAGCACCCAATCGATGCAGCACAGTCTGCCAACGGCAACCAACCTGTTGTGTTACCCGCTTCGGCATCCAAAAAGCTTTCACCGATTCAAAGCGAACTTAGCAAGTTCCAGTCATTTCCATTTGATGTGGACATGGTTGATGTCGAAGGTCGTCCCATTCGACTCCAGGAATTCCGTGGCAAAGTTGTCATTGTCGACCTTTGGGGAACTTGGTGTGGCCCTTGCCGTCGTGTCATCCCGCACCTCGTCAAACTCCAACAAACCCACCCGCAGGCCCTGCAAGTTATCGGGCTGTGCAATGAGCGGACAGCGAACAAGAGCGCTGCAACGGCCAGTCTGCGTGCCGCGATGGCTGACTTCAAAATCAACTACCCTTGTGTGCTGATCGACGACAGTGCCACCCGTAAAGTCCCAAACTTCAGCGGCTATCCAACGATGCTGTTTATCGATCGCACGGGCACTGTTCGCATGAGCACCGTCGGCGTTAAACCGGAAGCGTACTGGGATGCGCTGATCGCTGAGCTGCTGACGAGTTAGGCGTTTCGTGGCGGCTTGGGAGTCGCTTCGCACAAGCTGGTTTCCGCCAGTTTTCTTCGCTTGCCACTTGTTCATTTCCCTGAGGTAAGCAAAGCTTTACGTCGCTGCTCGCAGGTGGCGAGCAAGCACGTAGCGAACCATTCTGGGCTTAAAGCGAAGTAGAGCGATGACGAATACAACAAAGTTGTTCGATGGCAAAGTTGCGTTGGTGACAGGCGCCGCGCGGGGTATCGGAGCTGCATGCGCACAAGCGTTGTCGCAAGCCGGGGCGCATGTGGTGGTCAATGACATTTTGCCTCCCGACGATGTGATCGCTGCGATCAAAGCGGCCGGCGGGAGCGCTTCTCCGGGCGTAGCGGATGTTACCGATCGCAAAGCTGTCGATGCTACCGTCGCGAACACCATCGCAACCTTCGGG
>JBGSJB010000021.1:0-8215 GCA_041742175.1 Pirellulaceae bacterium | reverse complement strand
GGATGAATCAGAACCTTGACTTCTATACCTCGACTTGCCGCAGACTCGGTATTGCCTGAGGAAAACGCGCACTCCACTTCCTTGATTCCTCGAACTCATTACACCTCGCAACAACTTCATCGCAACTTAGCGGTCAGCACGGCTGATGCGGCGACGTTTGGCGTCATGGTTGGAATCGGTGAAACGTTTCTGCCCGCGTTTGCACTCGCGGTCGGCTTAGGCGAAGTCATGGCTGGGCTGGTTGCCAGCGTACCGTTGATGACTGGTGGTTTGATCCAGTTGGCGACTCCGTTGGTGTTGAATCGATTCAATCATCGTCAAGCTTGGGTGGTGGGTGCTTCGACTTTGCAAGCACTTTCGTTTGTGCCGCTGATTTATGCAGCAAGTGTCGGTTCGATCAGCGGGCTGGGATTGTTGTTGGTCGCGTCGATTTATTGGGCAGGGGGACTGGCGGGCGGGCCTGCTTGGAACAGTTGGATTGAGCAGATCGTGCCGCGAACAGTGCGAGCTGGGTATTTTGCTCGTCGTACCCGCGCTTCGCAGTTCGCGACGTTGCTCGGGTTCGTTGGTGGCGGGTTGCTACTGCAGTACGGTCGCAGCGAAGGATGGGTGACAACCGCTTTCGCGGTTCTCTTCCTGGTTGCATGTTTGTTTCGCATGATTTCAGTGGCAATGTTAGCCGCGCATCGGACGCCGCCTGCGAAGCCGGTAGTGGCGAAGCGAGAATCTGCGGTCAGTGCAGCGGCCAACTCGCTCAACGGTCGCAACCTGCTGATCTATCTGGTCGTGGTGCAAGGTTTTGTGCAGATCTCCGGTCCATTCTTCACGCCGTACATGTTGAAGAAGTTAGAGCTGTCTTACATTGTTTACACGCTGTTAGTGGCGACTGCGTTCACGGCCAAAATCGTATCGCTGGCAGCGTGGGGGCAGGTGGCAAAAAAACGCGGCGCGACTTGGTTGTTGACGATCAGTGCCGTTGGCATTGTGCCGCTCGCATCGCTCTGGACCGTTTCGCAATCGGTTGCGTGGTTAGTCTTTATCCAGGCGATCAACGGTTGCATCTGGGCAGCGTACGAGCTCGGCTTCTTCTTGCTGTTCTTCGAAACGTTACCGCAAGCGCAGCGCGTGAAGATGTTGACATACTACAACTTTGCCAACACCGCTTCGTGGTGTTTGGGAGCGACGGTGGGTGCGTTGATTTTGCACGCCTTTGACGCTTCGCTACAGGGCTACTTTGTGTTGTTCTATCTCTCGAGTTTTGGTCGAGCGCTGGCGTTGGTCTATCTGCTGTCACATCGTCCAGTTGTCGTAGCGAAAGTCACGTCGATTGGCTTGCGCGTTTTCGGTTTGCGGCCTACCGGGCCGCCGCTGGAAACGCCAATTCTGTCCAGCATCCCGGAGCCAGCCGAGCCAGCCTCTTCACCAGAGGACGCTCAACAATCCGTAGGCGAGAAGGCTTCCGCAGCTTAATTGTGGGTAGGCTTCTGTGTACGAGAATTCCGCGCACTTATCGCCCCCTAGAAGTCAACTCAATCGCGGGGATAATTTGTCGTTCAAGCACTTAAGACAAATCAACGTTGGTCCCAACAGAAAAAGACTTCGCCATGGACATGCATGAACTAACTCGCGAACTGAATATCAAAAGCAAAGCCAAGATTGTGATGTTAGTCGCCGATGGTTTGGGCGGGTTGCCGATGGAGCCGGGTGGCATGACGGAGCTTGAAACAGCGAAGACGCCGAACTTGGATGCGTTGGCGAAACGCGGCGTGCAAGGGTTGAGTATTCCCGTCAAGCCTGGGATCGCGCCGGGAAGTGGACCTGGGCACCTCGGCTTGTTCGGTTACGACCCGCTGAAATATCAAATCGGTCGCGGAGCGTTGGAGGCGACGGGAATTGGGTTCGCCATGCAACCGGGCGATGTCGCGATTCGATGCAACTTCTGCACGATTGATGCTGCGGGCAATATTTCGGATCGCAGGGCAGGGCGGATCAGCAGTGAAGAGAGCGCGCCGCTGGCGATCTCGCTTAGGGAGATCAAGATTCCTGGCGTTGAGATATTTGTTGAACCGGTGAAAGAGCATCGCTTTGTGGTTGTCTTCCGCGGACCAGGACTGAGCGGCAATGTGAAGGACACCGATCCGCAAGCTACTGGAGTTCCGCCGCTCGATCCGGTTGCTGAAGATGATGCTAGCCGCAAGACAGCCGAAGTTGCCAAAGAGTTTCTGACGCAAGCCAAGCTGATTTTGAAGAACGAACCGAAAGCCAACTTTCATACGATGCGCGGCTTTGCAGCGCGGCCAGATATGCCATCGTACGAAGAAGTCTACGGGCTGAAAGCGGCTGCGATTGCTGTGTACCCGATGTACAAGGGGCTCGCCAGTTTAGTCGGTATGGATATCGTCGGCGAAGCAACAACGCTCGACGAACAGATGGCTACTTTGAAAGGCGCCTGGGACAAGTACGACTTCTTCTTCATTCACTTCAAGTACACCGATAGCACCGGTGAAGATGGTAACTTCGCTGACAAAGTGAAACGCACTGAAGAGCTCGATGCAGCGCTTCCAGCGATCACCGCGTTAAATCCGGAAGTGTTAATTGTTACCGGCGACCATTCAACGCCGGCTTTCTTGAAGAGCCACAGTTGGCATCCGGTTCCAACATTGCTCGTCAGCGATTGTTGCCGACCCGATCCACATACCAGCTTTGGTGAGACCACGGCGATCACCGGTGGGCTAGGGCAATTCGAAGCTCAATACCTAATGTTGCTCGCACTTTCGAACGCCGGCCGCATGGGCAAATTTGGTGCGTAGCGAGTTGCATGTAGTGAGCGATCGTATTCGTAAAGGAAGTAACTCACAGTAAGTTGAAAAGGCAAAGGTGAAACGTGGAAGCGTGTTTTGGTTTGCCTTGCCCGCCTTTGCCAACACTGCCCGCTCGACTCGCGGACAGTCACAAAGGCGACTATGGTCATGCGCTGTTGATCGGTGGCAGTCGCGGTATGAGCGGTGCGGTTGTCATGGCGGGTCTAGCGACTGCGAGAACCGGAGCGGGTTGGGTTAGCTTAGCGGTACCGGATCGCTGTTTGGAAACGGTTGCGGCCGCAGCACCCTACTTGATGACGATTCCGCTCGATGAAGATCAGCAAGGTCGCATCGCTACCAAGTCGCTCGAGCGGCTTGAGCAATGGTTCACGAAAGCAGACTGCATCGCAATTGGGCCTGACATGGGCCGCTCGCGCGAGCTGCAATCGATGCTCGCTGGTTTGCTGCGCACAGTCACTTGTCCGCTGGTGATCGATGCGGATGCTTTGAACAACTTAGCCGAATCGACGAACTGGCAGCGAAAGCTCGAGCAACCAACGGTGATCACTCCGCATCCGGGCGAATGGGAACGGATGTGCGGAGTGGGGGCCGGTGAGCGCGAGGCACAATGCTTGATGGCCATCAAAGCGGCTCAAGAGTGCGAGTCGTTGACGGTTGTTTTAAAGGGTCATCGAACTTTGATCACCGACGGACAAACTGCAGTGTTGAATGCGACGGGGACGCCCGCGCTGGCGGTTGCTGGCAGCGGCGATGTGCTAACGGGAATCATCACGGGATTAATTTGCCAAGGGTTGTCCCCGCGCGATGCGGCTCACTTGGCGGTGCATGTTCATGGCGAAGCGGCTGAGGCAGCTCAGTATGCATTGAAAACGCATGTAGTACTTCCGACCGAGTTGATTCAGTTTATTGGCACAACGCTTGTGCCTCACATCGCCGAGTAATAGCAAGACCGCGGTAACCGCGAGATCCAAGTAGCTCAAGACCCTTGCGGTGGCGGCTTGTTTCAGCGAAAGTTGTTGTAAATCGCCGAGCCTTTGTCTAGTCCTAATCCACGTTTAATGTATTTGATGCCGCGACTAATCTACAGTTTGAAGGACCTTCCCAGCAAGCTGCGTGGTGGCGCGGTAGCCATCGGGAACTTTGACGGAGTTCATCTTGGTCATGCAAAGTTAGTGGGAGCGCTGGTCGCTGAAGCAAAGCGGCTGGCCGTTCCGTCCGTCATTTTCACTTTTGATCCGCCACCGATCGCTTTGCTGCAACCAGACATCCTGCTCGGTTCGCCGCTGACGAACATTGAGCGCCGCGCGGAATTGTTGCACGATCTGGGTGTGGACCTTGTCATCGCTTATCCGACCGACTTGAAGTTGCTGCAGCTTTCAGCCGAAGAGTTCTTTCAGCAAGTTTTGCTCGATGCGCTTGGGGCGAGCGCGATTGTTGAAGGACCGAATTTTCGATTCGGCCACAACCGGTCGGGTGATGTCGTGTTGCTAGACAGGCTGTGTAAGGCTAGCGGCCTGAGTCTGACAATTGTTGAAGCAACAGACGATTCCGAGGGCATGATCAGCAGCACGCGGATCCGGCAACTTATTAACGCTGGCGAGATCGCACGCGCGAATGAACTGCTGACTCAGCCTTACCAGATTATCGGCGAAGTAGGTCATGGAGCTGCTCGAGGACGCACGATTGGAACGCCGACCGCTAACTTGACCAACGTGCGCGTGCTTGTTCCACCGCACGGAGTTTATGCGGGATGCGTTCCGGTCGCCAGCGGCCTGTCGGTCGCCAACAGTCGGTGCGCTACAGCGATACATATTGGACCCAATCCAACGTTTGGTGACGAAGCAATTAAAGTGGAAGTGCACCTGATCGACTGGAACGGCGAACTGTACGATTCCGATTTGCAATGCATTTTCTTAGATCGGTTGCGCGAGGTCCGAACTTTTCCCTCCGCCGTCGAACTTCGCAACCAAATCGGCATCGACATCGAACGGTGTCGAGCGATTTTCAAAAATTATGCGGCGGTCGACCGCTGAGAGCCCCACGTGCGGTTGTCAACTGCACTTTTTTCAAGCACCATATGTTCTTCACTGACCAATTTCCAAAAGCAGCATCGGCCAAAACATGTCCTTGAATTGGGACCTTCTAGCGAAACGTATTCTTCCGCACCAACGATTTATTCTTACCAGCCATATTCGACCCGATTGCGATGCATTGGGAAGTGAATTGGGAATGGCTGGAATTTTAAAGCAGTTGGGTAAAGATGTACGGATCGTGAATGGCCATCCAACGCCCCCTTCATTGTCGTTCCTTGATCCTTCGCAAGCGATCGAAGTTCTCGGTGAAACCACTTCACAAAGCGAAGTTGATGGCGATTGTTTGATCGTGCTCGATACCAGCGCTTGGGCTCAGCTTGGTCCGATGGGCGAAGTGCTTCGAAATTTCAAAGGCGTGAAACTTTGCATCGATCATCACGTTGGCGAAGATGACTTGGGCACAGAGTTTTTCAAAGACACTAGCGCTGAAGCGACCGGTCATTTGGTGACGGTGCTCGCTGAAAAATTGAACGTGAAAATTACAAAGTCGATGGCGACCGCGCTGTATGCCGCTATCGCCACGGACACTGGTTGGTTCCGCTTCGGTTCAACGACCGCTGAAACTTATCGAGTGGCTGCTAAATTGCTTGAGAGTGGCGCTGTACCTGCCGAGATTTATGCTGACCTTTACGAGCGCGATACGCTAGGTCGATTGCGATTGCGAGGCCGTATTTTGGCTCGTACTGAGCCGGAGTTGGACGGCGCGTTGATGCATACTTATGTGCTCGCAGACGATTTCGCTGAGACCGGGGCGATTCCAAGCGACACCGAAGACGCGATCAATCTGACTTTGACAGTATCGGGAACGAAGTTTTCGGTGATTTTTGTGGAGCAACTGAAGGGCGGATTCAAGATCAGTTTCCGCAGTCGTTGCTCGGCCGATTGCAATCAGATCGCGCGCGAGTTTGGCGGTGGTGGTCACAAAGCGGCTGCTGGTGCGTTTGTCGATGGTCAATTGCGGGAGGTGCAGCAACGCGTGCTCGATGTGGTTCGAACCGCCTTGCGTACCATTTCTTAGCCACGTTGCGAACGCATTTGCAAGCAGAATTTGACCGATGAAAGTAAAACGACTTCGCGAAGATTTCGTAGTTCGCGAAATGACTCAGTTCGCTGTTCCCGGCGGGCCACATGCAACTTATCTGCTCGAAAAATCAGGGCTCGGAACGCCTGAAGCGATTCAAGAGATTATCAAGTGCTGGAACCTCTCCCGTTCGCAGATAGGTTACGGCGGCCTCAAGGATCGCCATGCGGTGACTTCGCAAACGATCACTATTTATCGTGGCCCCGAACGCGATATCGAACAGCGAAGTTTCACATTGACGTACATCGGTCAGGCTCCTCGAGAGTTCAATGCAAAAGACATTCAGTCGAACGCCTTTGAAATCACGCTGCGCGGGTTGCGTGCCGAAAAAGTCCAATCTATCCAGCAAGCCTGCGAGACGCTTGCGGGCGGCATTCCCAATTACTTCGACGATCAACGTTTCGGTTCGCTCGGCCTGAGTCGCCAGTTCGTTGCTCATCCATGGTGCTTGGGTGATTACGAACGAACGTTGTTCCTCATGATTGCGGAAGAGAACTCGCACGATCGACCGCGCGAGCGCGAACAAAAAGCGATTTTGCGAAAGCATTGGGGCGACTGGATTGAGTGCAAACGCATTCTAGATCGCTCGCATCGCCGCAGTGTCGTAACTTATCTTTGCGATCATCCAACCGGTTTCAAACGAGCTGTGGCGTTGGTGCGAATCGATTTGCGAAGCATTTTCGTTGCGGCTTTCCAAAGTCAATTATGGAACCAAGTCGTCGCTCAATGGTGGCGCAATCAACTGCCCGATGAACAGTTGCTGAAGGTCCAGGGGGCTGGCAGCGAGCTGGTGTTTCCGGCTCACATGAATGCTGATTTGGCTGAGAAGGCGAGGAGGCTGCAAGTTCCGTTACCGTCGGCAAGACAAAGGGACTGGGATCCGGAGATCGGTGCGATGCTCGACGCAGTGCTGACTCAGTACGCGATGCAGCGTCACGAAATTCGCTTGAAATTCCCTCGCGATACTTTCTTCTCGAAAGGCGTTCGAGATGTCATGCTCTTGCCGAAAGACTTGAAATGGCAACAAGGGCTAGACGAAGTAGTCGGTCGCGATGACGTGTTCAAGTTGAAGCTCGAATTCTCGCTACTCCGCGGTCAGTATGCCACGATGCTGATCAAATTTCTCGATGCTGTCAGCCATGGAGCCGTGAGCGACATGTTCGAGCCGGAGGAGATCGAAGCCGCCGATGACCCTGCTGACTCGGCGGATAGGCTTGATTCGGCCGATGAGTTTGGTTCGGAAGAGAATCTTTAACCGACCGCTCGTTGCCAAGCGACGAAGTTCGAATCGTCGAACGCAACCAGTTTTACCAACTCGATGCCGGTCGACTGCGCTAGCGACTCGCGAATTGTGCGAACGCTGATTTCAGCAGCTTCTTCGATAGGAAAGCCATAGACGCCGCAACTGATTGCCGGAAACGAGATCGTGCGGACGCCGAGGCACATCGCAAGCCAAAGGGAATGACGGTAACAAGACGCAAGCAGTTCGCGTTCGTTGTTGTGGCCACCTTTCCAAATCGGTCCGACCGTATGAATCACGAACTTAGCGGGCAAATTGAACGCAGGAGTCGCGCACGAAGTACCTGTCGGACAGCGGATTCCGGGCGACTTTTCTGGAAACTCGCGACAAGCCGCCAGGAGTCCTTCGCCAGCGGCTCGATGAATTGCGCCGTCAACGCCGCCGCCGCCTAACAGGCGTTGGTTGGCTGCGTTGACGATTGAATCGACTGCGATCCGAGTGATATCGCCTTGCAGAACTTCTATTTTAGAAATGGAACTACCTCGATCAATCGCGAATCTGGAAACTCAACTTTCGAAACGGACATCGTTAAACCACTTCGAACTCGGCCAAGTAACGAATCTGTTGTTGGTTGGTATCGAAAACGATGTACTCATTGTTTTGGACACCGGACGCGCCGGCTTTGCCAAACACGCAATGATGACCCTCGGGCGGTTTAGTATAACCGTGCGCTTGCGGAGCGACGAAGGGTTGTCCAAGCACCACATCCATTGCGAACATGAACGCACCTCGACCCGCGACTCCGCCGCTTCCGCGACTCCAGTAACTGTTCGTCAGGCTAGTGCTTTGTTCCAATTGAATTTTAGGGTTCCCTAATTTCGCCAAAACTGCGATTCTCTTGGCAACATGGAGGTGTGCTATGGAGAAGAAGTATATCGTTCGATTGGACGATCAGGAGCGTAAGGAACTTGAAAACGTC
>JBGSJB010000020.1:0-19668 GCA_041742175.1 Pirellulaceae bacterium | reverse complement strand
CCGCAATCGATCGCCAGTCAAACTCCGCAACAACAGTCGAAAGCAAAAGAGCTCGACGAAAACGTCAGAGGCGTAGCAGGCCACGAAGCCACTGCAACTCGCCAAGCCGGTTTGGTGCCTTTGAAAGTTTCAGTCACCGTGGGCTTGCCACAGTCTTACTATCGCAAGGTTTGGATCGCGCGAGCTATGGCGAAAGATCCGAAGCTCAGCAAGGAAGCGGACATTCCCGCAGCAACGGACGAGGAACTGAAAAAGCTGAAAGAGGAAGCCGAAGCGTCCGTGAAGAGCGCCATCAGCGGTGTTCTCAAACAGGTGCGCGAAGGTGACGATCGTTTTCCACTCGTGACCGTTTACGACTACGCAGATTTGCCGATGCCTGAAATGCCGCAACCAGCGATGTCTGCAATGGCAATGGGGTGGTTGGCTGAATCGTGGCAGACGCTGGCTCTGATCGGCATCGTATTCGTCGCTCTATTTATGATGATGGGCTGGGTGCGGAGTCAAGCCACTTCGCCACGTGATCGCGAGTTCGCTCAAGGCTTTGGAATCGAAGTTCCAGCAGCCGCGAGCGACGAACTCGACCTGGGCGATACCGAAGAAAAAGAAGAGGAAGTCGAGACCGGTCCGAAGTTCCAGGTTACCGGCGGGGAAATGAAGGACGATCTTTCAGCGCTGATCAAACAGAATCCAGAAATCGCCGTCAATCTTCTCAAGTCATGGATCGGCGAGGCTGCATAGCGACCAATCACGTGGCTGGTTCGACTCGACCTGCTCCCTAAATCATCAACCATCAATCAATTGAACTCTAGCACGACGGTCAAAGCCCATGTTTGGCACTCGGAGACTTCATTCTGCTTATCTAATCGGCGTAATCGCTTTAGGCATTGGTTGCACGCATCGTCAATTGACTAAACACACCGCATTGACGGCAACAACTGTTAACAGCATCCAATATCGAATGGTGCTCGACAACATCGCGATGTTTTCATGTCAGCCCGAAGCGATGCCGGGTCATGTCCGCTTGGCTGACGGCACCGTGCAGATCAGCAACCAGACAGGCATCGGCGAATCGGGTGGATTCACTTGGCCGTTGGATAATGGCCTTGGGATCGAACAGTTCGGTCCAAGTGCTTCGACGAAAGTCAGTGAACAGTGGGGCACCGACGCAGTGGAGGATCCGATCCAGGTGTTCGAGTTGCAGACGATCTATCGCAAAGCGTTCGCACTACCGCCGCTGGAAGAACCGAACTTCATCATCGCTGCAAAGTTAACGCGAGCAAGCAGTCAGCAGAAAGACAGTAAAGCGAGTAACGGCGAATCTTCCGATAAATCGTCTGCCGAGTTGAACGCCAACAGCGCGCGTGTTTCAAAGAATCGGCTAGCGACTCTGGCTTATGACGAATCGCCCAGTGAATTGAACTTCAATGATGAGTGCGGAAGTCAGTCGCAGGAAGACGCTCTGAAAAATCTAAGTGCCGCTGATTTCGATATCCCAACAGGTTGGTTCATGATCGGCCGCAAACAGGATGTGCCGAAGAACGCGTGTTACGTAGGACGATACTACGACCGCTATGCTTGGGTTACAGCCGACGGGGTCGGATGCTTAGCCAAATTTACGTTGGCTGTTTTGACGATCACTAAGATCGAAGCGGGCGAAACCAAAGGCAAGAGCGGTCTTATGTTCACGCCGTAAGTCAACGGCCACTAAACTACGTCGTCCCGCGCTAATTCAAGAACGATGCTTTTTCCAAGACGCATACTGGTTGCGATCCGCCTAGCGTCCAAACCTGCGCTAGGGAAGCAGCGTTGTTTGAAGGTACTTGAGGACTTTTCTGAGTTGCGGGTCGCCAGCACAGCTCGGTACCGGTGGTTTCTCAGGCGCTGCACTAAGTCGTGGGTCGCCGAGCGAATTCCAGCGTTTTTGCAGATACAGTTCTTGAAGCGGAGTGAGTTCTAATTTTAGCTCGTCGTCCGGAGCAACGCCCCAGTCGTCCGACTCCTTCGCATCGGCTGAGCGATGAATATTCTTGCCGTTCGGACGATAGAACTTGGCGGTCGTAACTTTGATCGCCGTTTGATTGTCGAGCAGATCGAAGACTTGCTGAACCGTTCCTTTGCCATAAGAACGCTGCCCCGCGAGCATCGCGCGACCGGCATCTTTCAAGCACGCAGCCATGATTTCGCTTGCACTCGCTGAATCACCATTGATCAACACGACGACCGGAATGTCTTGCGGAAACAGAACGTCGGAGTCCGCCGTTCGATCGGTGCCCATTTTGCCGTCACGACCCCGCGTGCTTACAATCACGCCGCGATCAAGGAACATGTCGCACATATCCACCGCTGACGTCAGAATTCCGCCGGGGTTACCGCGCAGATCGATCACGAGCGCTTTCGCGCGATCCTTGACCGCCTTTATCGCTGCGCGAAACTCCTCCGCCGTTCGCTCACCAAACAATGAGACTCGAATGTACGCGATCCGCGAATCCTCTTCCAAAAAGTAACTCCAGGTCGAATCGGTCTGAACGCGGTCGCCGAACACCGAATCAACTGGAACGTCGGCACGAACCATCGTCAGCAGTTCTGGTTCGTGCGAATTCAAGTGCTTCACTTTCAGCGCAACCGACTCGCCGATCTCACCGCGCATCTTGAGTGTTGCATCCGCCGCAGCTAAGCCTTCAGTCGATTGGCCATTTATTTCGAGCACCACGTCGCCCGGTTGCATACCGGCCCGGAAAGCCGGCGAGCCGAGAATAGGTGTGACCACAGTCAAGCGATTCACAACAGGTGGACCTTCGATCACGATACCGATACCACCAAACCGTTGCTCGATCGCTTCCTGAAACTCTTGATACTTTTGTGGCGGAATGAAGTTGGAGTTTTTATCCAACCGCGAAACGATGCCTTCCATCGCAGCCACGTACAGGTCGCGCGGATCGACCGGTTCGACATAATTCTGCTCGATCAAGCCGATGGCGTAACCGATTTTGCCTGCATACTTCAGCCGATCGGCTTGAACGCAGCACGCTACACTAACGAACATGACCAGCAACAGAATCTGAATATTTCGAACCGGCACGTGATCGCTCCTGCATTCATAACAAACGGCATAGTTCTAACAGCCCGGCCAGAGCCTTGCAGTGATCCAATTGCACAACTGGAGCTTTGTCCAGATTGGATTTTCGGACAGCCGCAGTACGCTAGCCCACGGTTCATTCGGCGACAGCCGGACGCATGCGTTTTCCGGCTTATGTTTCCAACCTCAAAATCAACCTGGACGAAGCATTTAGCCCTTATTGGTCGTCACTAAATGCGACTTGACAAACCGATTGTCGAAGAAGCACTAGATCAATTTACAATTTTCCTTGCCAAACGTTCAACCCGTGTCACGGAATGTTCAAAATAGGGCCCAGGTTCAGCAGTACGATAGCGGACTGGCAAAGGTGCTCTGGACTGGAACAGACACTCGAACAGGGGCCTGTGTGCAGTTCTCAATCGCATGAAAGTTGCTTCACGTCTGAAGCCCGATCCGCCTCTTCGGCAACTTCAGCGAAGCGCGAGGCGGATGAATGCACACAGGCTCACGATCCGCGGCGAACTCAAGCGTCGAGGACCGCGCGTACTTTGTGCGCCAGTTCATCTGAGGAAAACGGTTTCTGTATGAAACTCGATGTGGCATCGGCGAGACCCTCGCGCGTGCGCGCGTCGTCGACGTAACCCGACATAAAGATCACTCGAATCGATGGAATCTTGTGCACGACCGCTCTAGCGACTTCAGGACCCTGCAGTCCAGGCATCACGACGTCGGTAATGAGCATATCAATCGTTTGGTCGTACTCTTGGGCGATCTTCAATGCTGCGGTGCCATCAACGGCTTCAAGCACTTTATAACCGTAGCGAACCAAAACGATGCGCACGATGTTGCGGACGGCATCTTCGTCCTCAACTAAGAGGATCGTTTCCGAACCACCGTTCGGAACGACTGTTTCATTCGCATTGGAGGCCGATTGCGGATTCATGTTTTCTTGAGGTAAGTAAAGGTTGAAGCAAGTTCCCGATCCCGCTCTGCTTGAGACGTCGATGTGTCCGCCTGATTGAGTGACCACTCCGTGCACAGCGGATAACCCCAGCCCCGTCCCCTTCCCAGTGGGCTTCGTCGTAAAGAACGGTTCGAATGCACGGCTACGCACTTCGTCCGTCATGCCGCAGCCAGTATCACTGACACTCAGTAATGCATACTTGCCAGGTCGAATGTTTGACATCGACGCGACGTCCAACGCGTTCAACTCGATGCTCTTCGTACTTACAGTCAGCCGCCCACCTTCTACGAGGGCGTCCGTCGCATTGTGAATCAATTTCATCAAAATCTGTGCAATCTGACTACGATCTGCCCAAATTTGATGCAGTCGCGGGTCAAGTGCGACCTCAAGCTTGATGTGTGCATAGTTCAAGCGATCTGTGACTTCGCGAACCAAGACGTTCAAGCTAAATGAAGTTGCTTGCAATAATTGTCGCCGACCCAATGCCAGTAACTGCTGCGTCAGCTCAGTTGCGCGCATGGTCGCAGTTCGAATCTCGTTCAAAAACTCTTTAGAACGGTCAGCGAAATGCTCGGGTGCATCGATTAGCAAATCGCTGTAGCCCTCAATGACGGTAAGCAGATTGTTAAAGCCGTGCGCAATTCCACCAGACAGTTGCCCGATGGCTTCCATCTTCTGAGCATGACGCAATTGCTCTTCGGCATGATGACGTTCAGTGACATCCGTTAAAAAACCGATGTAGTTACGTGGCATGCCAGATTCATCGCACACGGGTGCAAAATTCAGTGAGCATCGAAAAGGCGATTTGTTTTTCCTGTACAGCCACACCTCCGTCGCGTAAGGAACGCAATCTACTATCGCCGCCTCGAGCGCCGCAATCGACGCTAGATCAGTTTTCTTTCCTACAAGCAGATCAATGCCGCGTCCGTTCGCTTGCCACGTCGAATAACCGGTAAGTCGTTCGAATCCATCGTTGGTAAAGACAATAGGTGCCCCAACTTGCGACGCATCTGTAATCACAATCGCCTGGTTGACCGACTGAATCGCTCGCTCGCGCATCTCCCGCGCACGCTCTTTCGACTTGCAATCAGTGATGTCAAAAACAGCAACCGAGCAATCTTGACTATCCGGCATTGCACTTGCTTCCACGCGAACTTGCCTCACCGTTCCTGTCAACGCAACCAGCTTAAGCTCCGAGATCTGCTTCTCACCCCGCAAGGAACACTTCGATAGCAATGAGCTAAACTGCACGCGGTCGCTCTCAGCCACGAAAGATGAAAATTGCCTTCCTAGCAGTTCATGCCGATCCAACTCTAGCAGACGGGCCGCAGCCACATTCACGAAATGAATAACGCCAGTGCTCGAGAAGCTTAGGAAGCTGATGGGCGAGTGCTCAATAAACGTTGAGTAGAACTGGAGCGCTCCGAACTCGTTCGGTCTTGAGAACGGCTCGTTAGAGTTTGAGAGCGCGCAGCGTCCGAGCAACCGATCAAGTTCCTCCAGATTGAACTCGGTCGATGCCTTTAGTCCTGGCTCGTCCGTGCACAACGGTTCCGACGGTTGAGCCTTATTTGATGCATGTTTCGACGCAAGATCGTCTTTGGCATTACCTATCTTTGTCATTCTGGTAACCAGTTCTGGCCTCATTCCTTAGCCTAGACACATTCGGCTGATGTATGAATTCTCCTGGGTCACCTCGGGCTGTATTGGTTTTATCGGTTTACCAGTGGCGAAGCAACGCCACTAGCGAAGCAAATTTTCCCGCCAAAAGCAGAGGTTCCGGGTCGCTCCGAGCAACAACCGTTCCAGCGAACGGCCTATTGCGGCAATTGCATAGTGACAACTCGCGTCGAGCGGATCGGGAGAAGAGCGACGGAACCAGTTGGTAATTCCGCGGTAATGAATACGGCAATCGCAGGCGAAACTTAATTGTTAGTTGTCGCGAGTGGGTTTTTCGCGTGGGGCTGCGGTTTGGTCGCTGCCTTTAGGATCGGCGGCGGTTAATTCTGCAGCGCGGGCGGCTTCTTGCTTTTCCTTGTAGGCTCGGATCTTTTCGATCATTTTGTAATGCTGCTCGGCCATGGCGGTGTTGCCAGACTCTGCGTATAGAGCGGCTACCTTTTCGTGATAGTCGCTGCGATCGGGAGCCCGTTCGATGGCAGATTCGAGTGCCGCGATGGCCTCGGTGCGGCGATTTTGAGCTTTGTAGACCCGAGCTAGAGTGTCGTAACAATCGGAAATGCGCGGGTCAATCTTAATGGCCCGCTGAGCGTACTGAACCGCTTCTTCCAAGCGATCGGGCGCGACGTCCACCATGATGTAAGCCAAATTGTTTAAGTACTGCGCTGAGTTTGGCAACCTTGTGACAACTTGTTCGAGATGCGGCAACGCTTGTTGAAAGTTCTTGCGCTTCAAGTGCAGTTCTGCGATCCACGCGTGCGTGGCGGCCGTCGCTTTGCCTTCCGATAGGAACTGGCGCAATTTGTTAATAAGTTCGTCACCGGGAGAAGCGTTGTTGAGTCCGGCGAGTTTTGCGATCTCTTCGCCAACCATTGCGTTCGTAGGATCTGTTCGCAGCGCGAGATCCAGCATCTGCAGATCGCCGGCCCACGATTCACCTTCCTGCTTCATTGTTTTTAAAAATCGCAAGCGATAGACTTCCGATAGGGCTCTCTTCAGCTCTGGACCATCCGACTGTTGCATGCCATCTTGGATAACCTGTTGGGCGTCGTCCAGCTTATCACTGATCGCAAGCGCTTGGATCAGCGACAGTCGCGGCGCCAACTCGTAGGGCTCCTTCGCAACGGCATTGCGAAAAATGGCTTCGGCTTTCCTTGAAGACTCTTCCATCAACAGCTTGTTATCGATCAACTTCGACAACTGCATCAGAACCAAATAATTGCTTGGGTTGGCTTCCGCAGCCCGATTGAACAGCTCAATCGCGGCTGGTGTGTCCTTCCGATTTAATAAGCGTTGACCGCCGACCAGCAGTACTTGTTCCGGCACGCGATCCCACTTCACCGCCTCTTTAACGTGATGGAACAGAATCGCTTCCGACGCTCGATCGATCGGTTGCCGCAACATGTTGGAGGCGATCCAAGCGTGAGCAGGTGGAAATCCTGCACGGTCATCGGGCGCGATCTTGGCAAGAATCTTCCGAGCTTGTCCGATCGCGCCTCGCTGCGCCATCGTTACAGCGACGACGAATTGGCTGCGTTCACTGGGTTCCAGCATCTGAACGCGCCGGAAGAGGACTTCTGCGAAACGTGAGAGTTCCGTTGTGCTTTTGTCCTTGTCGGGCTTGCTGTTGTCCTTGTCGGACTCTTGCGAACCAGCTGCTGCGTTTGAGGCTGCTGTGTTTGAGGCTGCAGAGTTGGTGTCAGCAGACAGCGGCTTGTTTGCTGAAGTCCCATCTGCTTTCGCCGCTTCCCGAGCTTGGGTGAGACTAGCCGTTTTCGACTCTGCAGCGAGTCGCTCGGCGGCGCGATCGGGCGCCCATGAAGATTCCCAGCCTGCGATCTCTTGCTCGCCGAGTTCAAGGTAGCGTTGGGCAAGTTTGTGTTTGTCTAGGCGGCTACCCCAGAAGACGAGTCCCGCTACGGTGAACAAAAAGAGTAGGGGAATGCTGTTGAGCGCGATGCGTTTCCATTCGCGCGTCATCACCCAGTCAACGACGAACCCGGCAAAGGAAACGAGCCAGCGTGTGGGGTCGAGGTTAATCTGCATGACCAATCTCAAATGGTAGAAAGGGGTTGGGTACGTAACCCGATTCTACATCATAGTCAGCGATGTTGGCGAGTCATGCGTTTCGGTGGTCTATTCACGTCGCAGCGAAAACGTCATATAGTGCATGCCAGTATCTTCGTCGACTAGGAACCCGCCGCTGGGCGCCAGGTACTTCGCGATCACGGAAAACGGAGGCAATTCGCGTTTATCCAGCCCGGCCAGGAGGGCTTTGAAGAAGCCG
Organism: Pirellulaceae bacterium; assembly: GCA_041742175.1. Lineage (GTDB taxonomy): Bacteria > Planctomycetota > Planctomycetia > Pirellulales > Pirellulaceae > Aureliella. Next base: position 11,661 of record JBGSJB010000020.1, on the reverse strand, counting down.
TTTCCATCTGAATTCTTTCGAAGCTGCTCGATGTTCTTCGGGTCGCGTGCAAGTTCATAGAACAGTTGCAACGATTCTTCGGGCCGCGAATAGGTGAGCGCGGAACACTCCTTGCCTTGCAGTTGTTCGGTGATGCGTTCCGAAATGAGCTGGAAATCGAGCGCATCGGCAAGTCGGCTAGTCGAACCGCTGAGACCGTCTGCGATTTGCCCGATCATGTATTTCGAGTCGGCGAGGATCAAATAATCGTCGACGAAAGCGACGCAAAGTTCGGGCGTTCTAATCGGAACTTCTGGCGAAGGACCTCGACCGCGCCGTTGAAATTTGACAATCGTGGCAGTTAGTTTCCCAAAGCTCTCTGTGGTGATTTCAGAACGGGCCTCTGTCAGCTTCAGGAGCGTTGGGAAAACATTGTTGCGGAACTGATCGATATTTCGCATCTTGATCGCGTAGACGTTCGAACCGCTGTTCAACGTCACAGGCCGAACAAATCCTTGCACCAGAGACAATCGACCTTCGAGATTGTCCAGGATGTCTTTGCGGAGGTCGACCTGCAACTGTTCGCTGGTACGCTTGATAAACTCGTTCTCAAAAGCGTCTTCGCCTCGAAACTGATTATAGAGCTGCTCGACGGCCTTCAAGGTCGACGCGATATCCCAGTTGATCGTGCTGTATCCGGCAACAGTATCGGGCACCCAGTTTTCGGGAGTCGTCGAGCCGGATTTGGGTCGCAGCAATCCGAGAATCGACTTGCGTGGGCTGGCGAGCAGCACGTGGAGGTGCGCGATCGAATCAAAGTCCGGCGGCGCTACAATCCAACTGCCGCCGACACCTTGAATGCCGTCCAAACCGAAGACTGGCAACATCGCCAGTGCAGCCGTCGCACCCGCGTTGTTGGAAGCGAACTGCCGGAACATGGCCATCGGGTCAGCAAAGAACGATAACTGCGGACGCTCGCCTTGAGTTCCCACGCAACGCGACAAGATCGAAGTGAATCGACGATTGTCAGCCAAGCTGCTCCACTCGCTGGCTTTGCGCAACCAGACCTGCGCCAACTGTTCCAAGTAGCCTGGGTCCGAACAAGCGATCATTACACCTTCATCGATAAAATAGCCGAACCGTTCGTTGTCGTTGTTCGGATTCTCGTAGCGGTAAAGCGTCAGTCGATCGACCACTTTTTGACTGCGCTGCATATTGTCGGACATATTCTGTTCGACGCGTTCGAGCAGCACTTTCACGCCTGTGATTTCGTCGCCGGCGTCAAGCAACAGTGCTAAGGCGGGCGATTCGAGCCGCAGCGTCACTTCGGCGCCCTCTTCGGTTTGTCTTCGCGACGACCGCGCGGAAGTCTTAGAACTGGGCAGCAAAGCGACTGCGAATTCCCCGCTGGGGATCGAGAGCAATTCGTCGAGATTCAAACCGATGCTTTCCTGCATCCGCTGTGTGCTGCTGACGAGCGATCCGTAGAACTCCGAGAAGATCGGTTTGAGCTGTTCGTCGTTGCCGATCTTGCCCAGCGAGCTACGGCCGAGATCTTCGCGCAGTTTCGATACGTTGTCGATTCGAAGATAAGCCAGCGTTTTTTCATGGAACAGCTGTGGTGCGGTCAGGCGGTCAACTTCCTGGGCTCGCAAGCCGCCAGCACAACTCAGCAAACAAACCGCGGCTAGCAGGGTCCTTGTCGAAAACGGAAGCATGGAAAACTCCGGAATTAAAATCAAAGAAATAAATGATCGCGGCACCAACGGTCAAATTCGCGTTTAATCGCCGCTGCGTGCGATTAATCGAAAAAACCAGATCCTTGAGCAAATTCGTCACAAAAAGTGATACACTCGCGGGGACGGCTTGGCTGAGCCGATTTGCTCCAGCAAGGCTACTGTATTTTAAAGTGATTTCATTCCACAGCAGTTCGTCCACCTTAGCGATTTCTTGGATTTTGTCCGAAAAATTGGTGAACGCCAAAACGCACGCAGAGCTGTGGAGTTTAGGAGATAGGAAGAACGAGAGCGCTCCACGCGATTGTTCTTTTATTTGAGTTAGCACCAGGTTCGCAATAATGCTGAGCTAGAGCTTGTTCTCGTCAACAAGGCTCTCGCCGAAACAATGCTCTCGCAGACTCTGCAGATTCTGCAAAAGGACACAATGATGGCTGCCAACCCTTTCGCTCGCACCCTTGCCGTTCTGCGTTCGATTCGCACACAAACGAGCTATACCACAGTTCGAAAAGGCGTTCGAAGTGCGATTTTGGCGGGGTTGGGCTGTGCACTTGCCGCCGGCCCTGCGTTCGCGCAGTTCAACACTGGTGGTCAGACCGGATTCGGCCAGGCGAATGCGGGTGGTTTCGGTCAAACGCAGGGGTTTGGCCAGACTGGTCAGGGCGGTTTCGGACAAGTAGGCGGTTTGGGTCAAACTGGTTTTGGGCAGGTGGGCGCAGGTCAAGCAGGATTCGGTCAGTCGGGCTTGGGCGGATTTGGCCAGACTGGGCAAGCTGGTCAGGCTGGTGCGGCGGCGAATCCGTTCGGCAGCGGCGGCATGGTGGGCAGCACGAATTCGTTCGGAAGCTTGGCTGGTGCAGCGTTGTTGAATCGCGGCTTGCAGAGTTCGGCGGGTCTGGGAGCGGGCGGATTTGGTGCAGGTGGATTTGGCGCGGGTGGACGTGGCGGTCGTGGCGGACTGAATTCGATGAATCGAAACCAGAATCAGAACTCGGACAGACCACAGATCCGTGCGACGGTCAAATTGGGATTTGACGTTCCAGCGCCGAGTAGCGCTGAAAAGTCTCAGACGATCAACGAGCGCCTGAGCCGCATTCCTTCGCCTATGCTGCAAGGCGTCACCGTTAGCATGCAAGGTCGTACTGCGATAATCCGCGGCGAAGTGGAGTCGCCTTCGGACGGCAAGACGATCGAGCGACTGCTGTCGCTCGAGCCGGGAGTGGATGCGGTTAAGAATGAGTTGACTTTCGCGAGTGGACAAGGCTCAGGTGTGACTCCGGCTTCGCAAGTGCCACCAACGCCTCGTCCATCGGTTCCAAATTCGGTCCCGTCAGCATCGCAGCTTAACCCTGCATCGCGACCCTCGGGTGCTAACGTCGAAGTTGTGCCGGCGCCGAGCCTGAACTGAAGTTCGGCTGAGCCTGATTGACCTGGTTCTGGTTCAAGTTGTTCTGGTTATATAACGCTGGTTGCACTCCGTTGTTTGCGCCTGGGGTTTGCGCATTAGGACTCAGCGAATTATTGGTCTGCCCAAACGACTGCCACTGAGCTTGTTGAAGTTGCGAGATGCTCTTCAACTGTGGGTCGGCGTTAAACGCCGCTTGAACGGCCCCCGGATCCAGTGGTGCATATTGCGTGGCGACTCCGGGTTGTTGGATCATCCACTGTGGATTGCTGGGTGTCTGCATATTCGGCATGTTCATCACTGGCATGGTTGGCGTTGGCCCACTTGGCGGTTGCATGCCGGGGTTCGTCAATGGGCTGTTCAACGGGTTGATTGGTATCGAGGCTGGCGATGTGTTCACTCGCGGCGATGCACCGAACGAGATACCGTTTGCAGCTGGCGTGTTCAGCGTTGGTAGCGCTGGCGATGTCATGGTCTGTGCGGCTGGACCTTGGAGTTGGTATTGTTGCCCGGCCAACATCGGAGCGGCCTGAGCAGCTTGTAGTTGCGCGGTGGCGTTGTTTGCGGCAAGCGTTCCGTTTTGCAGTGCGCCTTGTTGAGCTTGTTGGTTCAGCAGCGCCGAGTACATCGCTTGAGCGCGAGCCGCTTGCGAGGAACCTGCATACATCATGTTGCTGCTCGCTTGACCAGTCGTGCTCTCAGTGACTTTGACCGAGCTGTTCATGTTGTAGTTCGAGTTGTAATTCGTATTGCCATTTGAGTTACTGTGTTGGGCGTTGTTGTCGCGACCAATTCGGCTGTTCGTGGGCACGGAGATGGTCGTGGTCCGAAGTCCGGTTTGCTGGGGCGCGTTTAACTGCTGTAGCGGTCCCATGTTGGTGGGCGTTTGCGATGTTTGATACGAGACGGCTTGGAAAGCCGCTGCAGCGAATGGGTCCTCAGGTTTGCGACCAGGCAATACCAACTTAGCTGGTTCGCCTTGAAGAATAACGCCATCTTTGCCTTTGAACGTCGGTATCAGCGTGATTTCTTTTTGGAATCCATCAGCAGGATCCCAAGGAATCCAGATGCTGTACGAAGCGCCTAGGTCAGAAGGGCTGAAGTGCTCGGTGAACTGCTCGGCGGTGAACATGAACGTCTTGTCGGCTTTTGTTTTTTCCGCTTGAACGTGCAGGCCAATACGCTGTTCTTCATAGCCATGCACAATCAATTCGCCTTCGACAGGAATTGCTTGTGATTTTGGATTGTAGAAGTACAGTCGACCGCCGAAGCCGCGGGTCGGTGGTTTGCCGGACATGGTCAGGATATCGTGCGTCCAGATCGCGGCCAGTTTGTCGGGCTTCTGGTAGGGTTTCTTCCAGAATTGCATCGACGACCACATGGAGTCTTTATTCTTGGATTTGTCGGTCCAGGCCGCGCAACCTGAGTTCATAACTAGGCACATGCAACCCAGCGCAAAAGTGATGATCGCTTTACGCATAATTGAGAACTCCATTTCTCACGTTCGTTATTTGCGTTCGTAATGACTTTGGTTGCAGATAATTTACTTACCCGCGAGGTTGTCTCTGCTCAGCGGTCTCACTCAGGATCGTGCTCGTGCTCGTGCTCGTACTCAGACTCGTACTCAGGCGAATGCCGGTACTCGTACTCGTACTCGCAATGTAGTCTTGGGTCCTAAGTCGATTCGAGTACGAGTACCGTTTTACTGAGTACCGTTTTACTGAGTACGAGTGCGATTCATCAGCGTCCTGCGTTTGGAACTGCGTTGGGCATTGAGTTTTGCGTATTAACTGGGACCGTGTTCAACATTTGCAATCCACTCGTCGGCGATCCGTTGACTTGTGGAAGGGTATTTTGCGGCACGGTGGAGAAACTCGCTGTTTGAATCGACGGGCGGTTGTAGACCGGATAGTTTCCGTTCATCGCTCCGACGCTTGGCGTCAAATTCGGTGACCTTGGTTCAACCACATTGCCCTGATGTTCTAGGATGCTCTCGGTTGGGAACGATTCCATGGGAACACCCATCGAGTTATCGATGATCGCGGTCGGTTGCATGTCAGGATAAATCACTGGACCTTTGGCTGGTCCCCACAACCCATTGCCGCCGTTCAGACCGACATCGCCGTGGATGTTAAGAATGTCTGACAAGCACCAGCTCATGCGCGATGATTCAACTTGTTTGTGAATCTCGAGATCTTCTTCGGAGTTGATGATTCGAGGTGTCAACACGACAAGCAACTCGGTGCGATTCTCAGATTCCGACTCGAAACGGAACGCCGCACCGAGAATTGGAATGTCTCCCAGGAACGGAACTTTCCGCGAGATACTTTGTCGGGTCTTCGAAATCAAACCGGCAAATACCACCGTCTGTCCCGAGTAGGCGCTGATAGTGGTTCCTGCGGTCGTTGTATTGATGATTGGCGAACGAATCACTTCTCCGTTCGCACCAAAGCCGACTGGAACCCCTGAGTCGATCGGACCGAGACTGGAATTCGTGACCGTCAGTGGCATCAGAATCAAACCATCTTGATTGACACGAGGTTGTATCTGCAACTGCAAACCGACGGGCGTATCGACTGCGTTCACCTGCTGGCCGTTGATACTATTAACGGTTCCTTGAACACGTGGGACCTGTTGACCAACCAACAGCGACGCAGCTCGGTTGTCCAGCGTCATGATCTGCGGGCGGCTGAGCACTTGCAGGCGATTCGCGTCTTGCAAGGCACGGAGCAGAATGCTGACCGATTCGCTGGCGGCGGAAAGGACCAGACCGCCGTAACCCAATGTTCCGTTGGTGCGTCCGACGCCGAACGAGCTGAGTCCTTGGCCCGCAACTTGTTGTGGGCTTCCGATTTGGTTGGCCGCAGTTACGGCTGCAAGCGATCCGCCGACTTGCGGCGCGCCAATGTTAAAGCCAGGCGAGTTCAACGTTCCGCTCGAAGCGGTGCCGCGGTCGAACAGCAACGAATCCTGCAAGCCAAACTCAGTGCCCAGTTCAAAAGTATCGCTTAAGGTAACTTGTGCGATCAAGACCTGAATCGCAACCAATGGCGGACGGCGGTCGAGTTGTTCGATTACCCGCATCATCGACTCGTAATAGCGCGGTGTGGCGCTCAATACCAGGCTGTTCGTTAGCTGTTCTGCCACAACGAAAACTTCGCGGTCGACTTGTTCGAAAGCGCTGATCAATCCGCCGCTGAGCAACGTGTTGGTTGTAGCCGTTCGTTGAGCGGTCAAGAAGTTCGTCAGTGCTGTGGCGACATCTTGAGCGTTCGTGTTTCGCAGCCACACGACTTCGGTGCGGCGCGTTTGAACGCCTTCTTCGTCCAGTCGCATGAGCAGGACTTCGATGACTTCCAAGTCGTTCGATCCGCCGGAGACGATTAGACTGTTGGTGCGAGTGTCGGGCGTAACACGTAGTTGCACCAGAGAACCTTCACCGCCAGTTGTCAGCGCTTGCTGCTGTGCGGCGCCGGCGTTCAAGCCAAGGAAGCCACCTGTGGTGCTCGAACCTGCTGTTACTGGCAGACCGAACAATTGCTGCAGGATGGTTGCGAGCTGCGTTGCGTCGCCGTTCTTCACTTGGAAAACTTTGATGCGTGCTTCGGCGCTTGGCAAGCGATCGAGTTGGTTGATCAACTCAGCGATCAACTCCATACTTTTCGCTGGAGCTCGCACGACCAAGGCGTTCACGTTTGGATCGGCTGTAACTACGACTCCAGCCAGGATTCCGGATTCCACAGGTTTACCGTCAGCGGTTAGCAGCGGCACGATTGTCAGCTTGCCGCTCGGTGGCGTTGCTTGACCGCCTCCACCGCCGCCACCACCACCTCCTCCGCCGCCGCCACCCGTATCGCCGTCGATAACGGACTGAATCACTTCTTGCAGCTCTTCGGCGGTAGCGTTCTTGAGCGGGAAGACGCGAATTTCGTTGGTGGCTGTGGTGCCTTCGACATCGATCTCAGCGATCAATTTTTCGACTTCGACCAGTTCCCGCGGTGCACCCTGCAGGATAAGCGAGTTGGTGCGGAAGTCGGCTAGAACTTTAACGCGCGTTCCGAGGCCGGTCCGGACATCGTCGGCACTGCCTGGATTTTCGACGAAGAATCCGCGAATGGTGGCTTCTGCATCGACGGCGGAAGCGTGCAGCAGACGCACAACTTTCAATTGATTGGTTGCGTCCAGTTGGACGTCGATTTTCTCGACCAACTCGATCACAGAGCGAACAACTTCTTCGCGGCCGATCAGCAGCAGCGAGTTTGGTTGTCAGAGCGCGGTGATGCTTACTGGGCCTTGGAGATTTTGGTAGATGTCTTCGTAGAGCTGAGTTACGAGAGCCGCTACCGCTTGGCTGTTCGCATGCTTTAGTGGATAGACTTCGATAGCCGGTTGAGTGCTGGCGGCTTGCTCTTTGATCTTTTCGATTACTTCCAAAGTGCGTTCGACGTCGCGCTTGCTACCGCGAATGATCACCAAATCGATCTCTTCGATGAACTCGATTTGAACGTCACCGAACAGCCCCGATTCGCCGATACCGTCTTTGTTGAGGATCGCTGTGGCTGGATCGTTCGGATTGCCTTGCTGGTTTGGATTGATCGTGGCGCTGGTTTGATCTTGCTGCGGCACTGTTGCTTTGACCAGTTGGAAAGCGCGCTTCACGCGTCGCGGTTCGGCTGGCGAAAGCGGCATCACATGCGTTGTACGAACTTTGTCGACTTGGCTTTCATCGAGACTTTGCATGACTTGCAACCAGCCGGTCGAAGTCATACCTGCACCCAGGACATTGACTTGGTTCATGCGACGATCGACTTGCAAAACGTCCTGCATGCCGGTCGCGTTGGGAATTCGGAAGACGGCTAGTTCACCGTTGCGCTCGGTGGTCACGGTCATCTTGGGGCCAGCTAAGCGGTTCAGCGAATCTTCGAGTTCGCGCCAACTGAGATTGCGCAGGTGATACATCTGTTGCTGGTACGAACCGACGCTCATCCCTTTGTCGCTAGATTGCGTTGTGCGAGTCGCTGCGGCTAGGGCTTGGATTTGGCTAGCGATTTGGCGATGAACCAGTTCCGGTGCCATGATCATCAACTGGCCGGTTTTCGGTTCAGTCGTAACCCGCACATCGCGCTGTTGGCTGTACTGGATCTGTAACTGCGCGCCGACTTGGCCGATCAAGTCCGACGGAACATCGTAGACTTGCAATCGAACTTGCGAGTTTGGCGCGGGTTGGTTCGGTGCAGTTTGGTTCGGTGCGGATTGTTGTTGAACAGCGGGTTGGAGCATGCCAATCTGCTGCGCGTGGGCGATGCTAGCGAGTGCTAGTGAGCCGCCGATGAATGCGATCGTTGGCTTGAATCCGTTGAAGCTGGCCCGCAGACATCGCAGAAAGTGCGGCGATGGCTTGGTTACTTGTCGCGGACTCTTTGCTTGTGCCATTTTTGGGTCCTTAACGATGTTCGTTTAGCTAGCTCAACAGGTATGCGTATGTACTTCGGCTCTCAGTGAAAGAATCGGCATAACCGCTACAAACCTTCTTGGAAAATTAAGTCTTAAAGAAGGATTAATCCGCAAAGTTGAACATCGTGCGCGCAATGGCAGCAGGGCGGATCGATGCAGCTGCGGACGTTAAGCCTTGTGCCGGAACGTTGAGGAGGAGAGCCAGAAGAGAGAGCTTGGGAAAGCAAACCATTGGCTTGAATGGAATTTTTGGGTGGCGACTGAAGATTCTGGATGGCGACTGAAAGTCGCCACCATGTGAGCTAGTGCAGCTTTCGAGCTAGATATCTAGGATAGGACGGCTTTCCTATGGCGTCTATTTAGTGACGCTGACGGACTAGAAAGTCCGTCCTACAAATATGCCACCCTCAAATTAAGATGTAACGTAGCACTAAGCTGCGTCTGCGCTACGGAAGATTTGCAGGCGAAAGCGATTCTGGAAAGTCGACGTACTGCTGGGCGACAGCAGTTGCGAGCAAGCGTTGCAGACTTCGCTGACTTCGATTGCTAACATTGCTGAGCTATCGCCGGTGCGCATGTTGCGTTTGCCGGGGAGCTTGGGACTCTGGATTGAAATGTTGGACGTGCCGTACGGGCCGGCTTCGTCGCTCCAGGTTGGACCAAACAATCCGACACACGGAGCACCAATTGCGGCTGCGATGTGCAACGGGCCGGTATCGCTAGCAAGAAACAACTTCGCAAGACGGGCGATCTCGGCTAGTTCGGTTAGCGATGTTTTTGGAGCAACGACGGCAGTATCACCGCTGAGCGATGCGATCTCTTCGGCCATCGTACGTTCACTATCGCCAGACCACAGAATCAGGGTTCGAAGGTCGTGCTTAGACTTGATATAGCGCGCGACGGCAGCATAACGATCGACTGGCCACAGTTTTGAAACCCAACCGGCGCCTGGCGTAAGGCAGGCGAAGTGTTCGTCGAGTTTAATGCCGCTCGCTTGCAGGATGCCTGGAATGTTTTCCGCTTCGGGATAATTTGGCATTTGAAATTCGGCGCGGCCGAGCTTCGCTTCCTGCCACGGACTGAGGAGTTCGAGATACGTATCGACCATATGCCGAGCCGATCGCCGCACTCGGCGGTTCACGAGCATCGGCGCGAGTTCGCGACCGTGTGAGTAATCGAAGCCGACGCGAGTTTTCGCACCGCTCAACCACGCCAGCAGACTGCTTTTGATCAAGCCTTGAGGGTCGAGCGCGAGACAGAAATTTCGCGATCGAAGTTCGCTTCGCAGCTCTTTCCACAGCTTTGTATTCTTGACCCAGTGACGCTCGATTTTGATCACTTCATCGATCGCTGGGTGAGGTTCTAGCAACTGCGCCGCAACGCAATCGACCAGCCATGTGAGTTTGCAGTCGGGCCAGAGTTCCTTGACTTTAACGGCTAGCGGAATGGTATGCACGCAGTCACCGATCGCGCTCAAGCGACAGATTAAGACTCGTTCGGGAGCCATTGAGTTGCGTGTCATCCGTGATTCCCTTGTTTCGATTTTTCGAGTGGCACGCTCTGAGGCTCTGCGAAAGGCGTGGTGTGGGCGACGTCCGTCACGCCCTTCGCAGAGCCCACGGCTTGCCACTCCAGCACGAGCGACCCTAACGTCAAATTTGAACAAAGCACTATTCGTACAAAACACTAGGCGCGGAAGGCGACGCTCTGCGAATAACAATCCCTCCGAACGCAATCTAGCGAACAGAGCATGGGCTGGGCAAGACAGAATCTTACGCGAAAATGAAGGCACTGCAGTGAATGGATGCACCGTGCAGTTGTTTCTCACTCTTTCCTGGGTACCTGCACTTGGGTCCGCTCATTCTCGGCTTGCTAGTGTTAGGACGCATCGCCGCAGCCTGCTGGTCGAACGTTTTGCAGAAGCGTGCGATCAATGATGCGCGGGCGTTGGGAAAGCCGCCGAAAGCGCTCGAGATGTTGCTAGCGATCTGGACATTGATGACCATCGCGCTCGCGCCATGCTGGATTTTGGCTATCGCGGCGGATTTTGCTGCGGTCGCTGAACAAGCCATTGATTCACACGACACTGATGCCCAAGACAACCTTGCTTTCTGGGGTTGGATGACGCTGGCGTGTACCTTGGAAGTGCCCGGCAATTACCTGCTGCTGAGATCCATTCAACGCACGGATCTGTCGATTTTTGGGCCGCTGAACAGCTACAAACCTGTCGTGGGGTTGCTGCTTGGTTGGTGGATTTTGTCTGAAGCGCCGACGGCGTTCGGCGCGGTTGGAATGGCGATCGTGTTGCTCGGCAGTTTGTTGCTCGCGGATCGTTCGCAGAGTGCGAGTGTGGGCAGGTCGCGAGCGTATTTAGGGATGAACCAGCCGGGAGTTCGCGACCGGTTGATTGCGGTGGCGCTGACGGCGGCGGGATCGATTTTCTTGAAGTTGGCGATGCAACATCGCGACAGCCTCACGTCTTTAGCCGCGTGGAGTTTGTTGAGTTGGCTGTTGGCGCTCGGTTGGCTGCTGGTTGTCGGGTGGCTGCAGGGCGATCGCAGTTCGACGAAGATCAACTTTTTGCGCATCGCCTTGCAACGAGACTTGATTGGAATAGCGGCGAGCACGCTTGCGATGCAGGGACTGACGATTCTGGTTTTTCAAGCGATGAATGTCGGTTACGCGCTCGCGCTGTTTCAGCTCGGCAGCTTAGTGAGCGTTTACTTAGGCCACAGATTGTTTGGCGAAGTCGATTTTTATTATCGCTTGGCGGCGGCCTCGATCATGTTTGTTGGCGCGGTGGTCATTATGCTAGCTGGCTGAGCTGTAGCTGGTAAGAAACAAAAAAACCGCGGTGGAGCCAGAGGGCTCCGTCGCGGATTTCATGTTTAGTGCTTCCCGGGTGGACAGTTCGGCGATTAGTAGAGCGTGTTTGCGCCGACGTCAGGATTGCCGCACATGTGGAAGTGATTATGGTCAATGTAGATCACTTCGGAAGCTTCTTTGTCTTCCAATGTGTAAGGCACTGGCCAACCGTTGATGGTTCGTTCCGAGAAGTAGATCGTACACTTGTAATGTGCATGATGC
>JBGSJB010000019.1:0-3520 GCA_041742175.1 Pirellulaceae bacterium | reverse complement strand
TCACTCGGCCGCAACCGCGTGATTTCAAACGTTCCCCGAGATAATGCTGGACGCAACAGTTGCCTGAAGAATTGAATCCATACGATTCGCCAAAACCCAACACACCTGCGGAACCGAACAAACCGGCGGAACGGAACAAACCAGCTGAATCGAGCAATCTCACGATTGTTGGCAAATTGCTTCATCTCGTGATCGGACTGCTAATAGGTGCGGTAGTGCTTTGGATGGCGGGATTGTTGCTATCTCAATTTTCAATGTCTGGAGAATGGCGATAGCATTCCAAACCACAATCGTAGATCATGATACAATGAATGGTGCGAATGCGCTGTCGCGCGGATTGTTGTCGTGTAAATCAGCTTACGCGGATATGTGTACGTGGTTTGCATTCAAAAGAGATATTCTTGGATGAAACATCACAGTTGCCTAAGGTCGCGTTGCGGAGTGGGGAACCATCCGATGCACGGGAGCGACTCGGTTACGTTTTACACAAATCAACATTTGCTCGCCGCCGCACCGTGATCGGTAGCGTTATCCAACCAAAGCCTTCCGCTGCAATACTCAGTTCGTCCTCGCATTACGTCCCATGAACGCATTTCGTCGTCCAGGCAAAAAAATCCACTCCGATCGCTGCCACTGGTCCTCCTGGCTTGATGCTAACGCTGACCTTGTCGCGACCGCTGGCCTTCCCGCGACGGCGATCGAGACCGAAGATCTATGGTGGTACTTCATCGACCGAACCTACACACAGGCTGGTTATCTTGGCGATGACATCTGGTTTGACGTTGGTACAATGTCAGCACAACAGCGTCGCGCGTGCATGACGCTTATCGAACAATGGATCGCAGATCGCGCGCCCAACTTAAATGAAGCTACGATCCGTCAACTCCGTACCACCTACGGGCCATGACCGGACGTCGGATAACCAAGCGATCGGGATAGGGCCCGGATTGCTCCGGGACCCTCCCACACCACCTAGCATGCGGGTCCGCACTAGGCGGTTCGTCTCAACGGTGCAAACTTCTGCCACCGCGCTTCGAGGCAAACAAGGCCCGCAGTTGTGAGATATTCGATCGATAGCGCGCGTTGGACTCCCGACGTCATCGAAAGACGCCATTCCCCTTTGCGGCTGCAACCAAAACCCAGTGCGTCTAGCTTCGATATTCCAAGGGACATCAACTTGCTGACTCGCGTGCGTGGGAAGCACCAGTCTTTCCAGTAACAAGCTCGGACCCGGCGGCGTAGCCACTTGTCCAAGTCAATGAATGTCGTCTTGCGTCCATCAAGGGCAAAGTACGCGATCCAACCATTGGCGTAAGAGCGGAACTCTTTCATCCGACTCGCCATCGATACACCACGATTGCGGCGGAAAATTTCCGACGCTTTCTCGCGGAATTTGGCAAGGCTCTTCTTACTGACACGAATTTGTCCGCCGTAGCCGTGAAATTCATAGCCTACGTACTCCAGCCCGTCTGCCTTGCGCAGCGAGCTTTTGTCGCGATTCACTTTTAACTTCATTCGTGTGACCAAGAATCTCTCCACCGTGCGAAATACACGTTGCGCTGATACTTCTGTTTTCGTGAAGATCACGAAATCGTCCGCATATCGCACAAACGGCAAGCCACGTTTCTCAAGCTCTTTGTCGAGATCGTCTAGATATATATTCGACAACAGAGGAGACAGGGGGCTGCCTTGGATCGTTCCTTTCTCGGTCGGTTGGCATAAACCGTCGACCATCACCCCGCCACGCAAGAACCGTCCGATCAATTTCAACAGCCGTTTGTCGCGAACCTTGCGGCCCACTTTTGCCATCAGTTTGTCATGTTGAACTATGTCGAAGAATTTCGACAAATCCATATCGACGCACCACCGGCGACCGTCTCGGATGATCTTCTGTATTTGCTTGACCGCACCTTGGGCGGAGCGATAAGGTCGATAGCCGAAACTCGACTCGGAGAACTCCGGGTCAAACATCGGCGTCAGGACTAACGCGATGGCTTGTTGGATCACACGGTCGAGCAAGTTTGGAATGCCGAGCTCGCGTGTGCCGCCATCGGGTTTGTCGATGGAAACTCGCCGCACCGGTGAGGGCCGGTAAGTTCCCGTTAGAATTTGCGCTTTGATCTGTTGCCAACGTGGCTGGAGCCACTCGGGGAACATCTCGACCGTGATCCCGTCAGGGCCAGGAGCCCCGCGGTTGGCCTTGACTCGTGCCCAAGCGGTTTCCATGTTGAGATCGTCAAGCACTTCTTCCATCAAAGAGTTGGGGTGACTTTCGTCCAAGGCTGACTTCTCGATGTTCGCCGAAGTCGCTGCTCTCGGCTGAGGTGGAGTTAGTTTCGAGACCATCGGTGGTTCTTTCCTTGTGTTGAATCGTTTGGTCCTTCCCGCTGCTGCTGGATTGCGGCAGGTTCGGTACTACGACCGCTGCTGACTTCCCCCAGACACATTCAGGGTTACCCCTGTTTGCCCGACCTTTCGGGCAAGCCCTGCTCGCCGGTACGTCCGGAGGCTCTCCCCAGATAAGGGAGCGTGATCTGTCCCTGCCCAGTTGCCACATCTACCCCGAGCGGAAAAACTTCCAGTCTGGACTTCGCTGTGACATGCCAGCTCATCCCCGACTCTTGGCCTCATGTGATTTCTGTTCGTCAACTGGCAGGTCTTGGCGGGAAGGCGTCCGGCTACGGCTACTTCGCCGGTTTTCCGATCACCCTTCGCAGGCTTCCTCTCCACGGTCTGTTACCTCGCCGCAGTTGCCCTCGCCTCGTACTCTACTTCTTGTGAGCTATCCATCTGGTATGATGACTCCCATGGAAGGAACCGGAACCAAGTACAGGGGACTTCCACCCCACAAGATCACGCCCATGTTGGGCGTACTGCAACGGAGCACGGCATCGGGCGTTTTCAAATGGAAGATCAATCTGCCGTCCCCGCTGACGTCCGTCGTTATCCGAATTTGTAAATTGATAAACCTTGAAATGGATTGAATCGATGAAGAACTCGTTTCTGGCGTTGGGCTACTTTTGCATTGCCACGTTTGCTTGTTGGGGCATGGCCTCTGCCGAGTCACCACTTGCTGTGTCCCAAGACTTGGAAGCTTCCGATCTAGCGTTGCTAACGGCAAGCATCGAGAGGTTCAATGAGCTGGACGCTGAATTGAAGGAAGTTCTCGCGATAGAAAAAGCACAAATTGGTGTCACGATCCCTCGGCCGACATACTATTCGGATCGCATTTACGTTGAGGGCCGACTATCACTTCCCAAGCAGGTCCTCAAATTCATGACCAGTCCATCCCCTTCGCAAAAAGCAAGGACACTAATGCTTAAACGAAGCCGAGAGCTTCACCGAATCGCAGCTCTGGGATTAGTTCTACACGATCATTTGAATCCACCACCTCATTAAGGCGGTAGCTACCGCAGACGTGTGGACTCACCACTTGGATAACAATGCGGTGAACGGGAGTAATGTGCTCTCCGCTACGGCGGACTGGCTACGCCATTTTACCGCCTCCGCTACGATCCCA
>JBGSJB010000018.1:0-1811 GCA_041742175.1 Pirellulaceae bacterium | reverse complement strand
TCGTTGTTGCCGTTACCGTCATCAACGCGATCATTCCGTTTTGTGGCAAGCGAATGTGGAGCACCCATTCAACCACCGCCATCGTCAACAATTGCCCCGCCACCGCAACCCAACGCAAATGCGAAAACCAAATAGCCGTTTCAAGTGTCGGATGGGAATGCAGATGCGGATGGAACAGCGACGAAACTTGCATGGCTTAACTCGGTACCTCAACTCGGTATCAACGTGCGAACCAAATCTCGACAACCCAGCGGTTTGGCCGTCGTAAAAACTTCACCGGCCTGAAACCCTGCGGCCGTCCCAGCCGCAATGGCCAAGCCCCGCACGCGCTCCACGATACGTCTTTTCTCCGGCGGAAACTGCGTCTGATAACACAGAATAGATTCCACTTTGCGATCCAGCGCACCACTGATATCCACCGTCAAGTGCGATCCAAATTCGGGTAATCCTCGGTGCTCAAACGATAAATCAAAATACAACTGGCTCTGAACCGCATGCACCGGCAAGCCCTCAAAATGCTCGTCCCATTTCGTTAGCCGCGAGTAAAAAACCGCTGCATCCGTAATCATCATCAGTTGGTGATGATCAGGTGATGCCATCGGTGTCTTGTTCGAGATGCCAACCACAATCTTCGGTCGATAGCGCCTGAACTCAGTTGCGAGCGCGCATCGCGCTTCAAAGCTATCGAATAAGCGACGATTGGGTAACGTCAAGATCTTACGCAACTGCACACCGAGCACATTCGCCGCCGCCATCGCTTCCGCAACCCGTATCGCCGGATCTTCGCAACGCGGAGTCGGTTCGCCATTTGTCAAGTCGATGATGCCGCAGCGGTAACCTTGATCTACCAACGTCGCCAGAGTTCCGCCACAAGCAATTTCAATGTCGTCGGGATGAGCTCCAACAGCGATCACGTCCAGATAATCTTCAGCAGCATTCACTCGTCGGCTCTTTTATACAACTTGATTAGGCTTTGCGGGACACAATCAAAAACGAAGGATTTGCAGACTCGAAGCGCAGCTCTTCGAACTGCTGCTGGCTGCGAGCCAAGTTGATCATCAGCACTTTACTGTCCGCGGACAGTCGTCGAAGCAAATGCTCCACGCCCGTTACGTTCTCAACACTCGCCACGTTCACGACCAAGCGACCGCCAACACGCAGCCGCGACCAAGCTTCCTCAACCAACTTGATAACCGCGCGACCCGTTCCACCAACAAAGATCGCATCGGGATCCGGCAAGTCGCGCCACGCGTCCGGCGCTTCGCCAAGAATCGGAACAACATTGGTCGTTCCAAACTTCCGCGAGTTCTCAATGAGCAAGTTGTAATCCTCCGCAGCCATTTCAATCGCATAGATTCGGCCACTCGGTGACAACATCGCGGATTCGATAGCGACTGAACCGCTACCCGTTCCGACATCCCACATCACACTCTGCGGCCCCAGATCCAACTCTGCCAACGCGATCGCCCTCACTTCGCTCGGCGTCAGCAACCCACGTTTCGGACGACTCTGCATAAAGAACTCGTCCGGGTTCCCGAAGACCCGCTTGCCTTGCAAACTCATTGGCCGATCCGGCACGTTCGGCATCCGAAGCAAAATCATCACGTTCAAATTCGCAAACTTCTGCTTGGCGATCTCTTGCAACGTCCCCCGCGTAACGCGTTCATCACGCGATCCCAGGTTCTCGCAAACATACGCTGTGAAGTAATCGATTCCTTGTTCAACCAGCGCGCTGGCAATCGCTGCCGGTGAAGTTTCATCAGTGGTGAAGATGCCAACTTTCTCCGACGAACGAATGCGTTCCACGACCC
>JBGSJB010000017.1:0-5496 GCA_041742175.1 Pirellulaceae bacterium | reverse complement strand
TATTCGTCGTCCCACGCACCGCCGCCCGCCAAGCCGATTTGTAGAACTCGGAGCCCGCAAATACGATGATCACCAACGCCCCGATGAACATCATCCAATTCATCCAGGGACCGTGCCAGTGCATCGCAGTCGAGATCCAGTGAGTCGCTTCCAGCGGCACCCACAGACTCATCCCAACCAGTGCTCGATAGCGCCAAGTGCGTTCATTCGCCTGCTGCTGACGTTCAATTTCGCTTTGATCAAAATGATCTTCCGAGTCTCGAATCGGCTCAGCATCAAAGCCACGGCGTTTGATCTCTTCAATCAACGATTCGGCTTGCAAGTCGTCGCCTTCAACTTCCGCAACACCGCCCGCGAAGCTCACACTGGCGGCACTCACGTCGGCTCGCGCCTCAAGAACGCGTTGAATGCCCGCTGCGCAACCTGTGCAAGTCATACCCGAAACTCGGAGTCGCACTGCGCTCGACCCACCGACAGTCGCCGACTTACTTCGACCTGCGGCCAGCAGCGCCGACGTTTTCTCAGAGTCTGGCTCAGGCGATAGAATTGGTAATTGCATGGAAAGTTTTCATTCGTCAACGGCGGCGCGGTTGGACTCAGCGCGAGCCCAACTGTCTCTCAACAGCGACCTCTCAACTGCTATTGTAACGCTCAACTGGTCAGATCAAGCCGTCGCATACACTTTGCCGTCGCGCTAAGCCCGCGTGCAATTCAGTTTAGTTTGCGTGATTCGTAACTCACTTCACGTCGATTTTCTCGACGATCGCTTGAGCTTCTAACAGCGCAGAAGCTTTGACTGATTCCAAAGTGACCGGCGCACCACCGCGTTCCAAACTCGTATCCGCCGCTTCCATAAATGTGAACATCTCGATCGTTTCTTCAGGCGAAACAGGAGCCTCTCCGCCAGCGAAGAAATCCAAAATGCGCATGACCAAAGGCGCGTAGCCATCATACTTTCCGCCCACTTCAACAGCGTTCTTTCCGAAAATTACAAGACCGTAATCTGCTTTCCCGTCTCGAATGCCACGGAAGGTACCGATGCGACCATCCGCCCATTGCCCTGCGACAAAATCAGTTCCCTCGGTATGCATTCGCGTTACCGACTGACATCCGATTCCCATCGCCGTGTACAACGTCTCAACACCGTGCACCCCGTACCAATAGAGATCCGTATGAGAAGGTTCCAACGAACATGGTCCCCAACTCGCCGCGCCCCGCACCTGACCCTTTAAGTTTGGGTCCTCGCGCCAGCGAATCGTCCCCGCGCTGAAACGCAATGAAGAACTGCTAAACCACTTCCCCTTGTACTTCTTCGCCAGCAGATCGATCGCTAGCGCATTTGCTAGATTTCCAGCCAGTGGCTTGTCGATAAACACCGGCTTGCCCGCGCGAAACACCGGCAACACTTGCTCCAAGTGCTTGCGCCCGTCGACGCTCTCCAGCAGCACTGCATCGACTTTGGTCAGCAATTCATCGATCGAATCGACGATTTCAACGCCCATATCTTCCAGTTGCTTCGTGAAGCCGGCAACCCGGTCACGGCTGCTCGCAATATCCTCGCTACCACCCGGAAACGCCGCCACAACCTGCATCTCAGCCAGCCTTCCTTCGCCCTTCGGGTCGTTGATCAGCTTGGTGAATGCGGGCGAGTGCGATGTATCTAAACCAATCATTCCAATTCGCAGTTGCTTTACCTCCTGGCCTCGCAGACTGCCCGCCTGGGAACAGCTCAATGCACCTAGTAATGCACAGGTAACGGAAAGTACTTTCAGTGAATTCAATTTCATATCTCGCTTTTGAGTAAATCTTCGCTTGTCCAAAATCCAAAATCAAATGACACTTCTCCCGATCATCTCCGAATGCTTCACCCTCCCAGCGAAGCGTCCGGGAGGGTCGGCAATCGAGCTTCCAGCGAGATTGCCGGGGAGGGCTGCTCTCGGTCGACCACCCGCGAAATGTCAACTATATCACTCTTTGTCAATCATCGTTCGCCAGCGTATCAAGTGCCATCACTCAGCGGCTGAGAACTGCGTAAGTACGCGAACAGGTCACGAACCTGCTGCTCACTCAACTCGTCTAGCAGCCCCTCAGGCATCAGCGATTGCGGTTGCGGCTTTAGCGATTCGATCCTGTCTCGCTCAATCGTATACGACTGACCATCGACGGCTCGCAAAGTCACTTGGTTCGGCGATTCCTGCTCGATAAAGCCTGTGAGCAACTGCCCCGAATCGTTCAGCAACGCGAAACTCTGATAACCTTCGCGCACTTCGAGATTTGGGGCCACAATATTCAAGAGCAGAGTCGACAGTTGATCGCGCTGATAACCCGTCAAGCTGGGACCGATCTGCCCGCCCGAATCGAACAGCGTGTGACAGCGACCGCAGGATTGCATATACAATTTCTTGCCCGCATACGGGTCGCCATTCCCCTCAGCGATAATCGCAGTGGTCTTCTCAACTAACAGTTTGGCCTTCGCCAAGTCGATGGTACCACCCGCCGGATAGACCCTTGCGAGCGATTCAAGCAGCTCAGCGTCATCATGCAATCGCATGCTGCGGATCACTTCTAACGGCAAGTCGTTAGCAGCAACACGTTTACTTTCAACCGCTGCAATCCAGCGCCGCGTCCAAGCGGGTCGTGACGCTAACAATGCTCCAACCGCGAATCGCGTATCGCGCGAATAATCACTCCAGTGCGCAAACAACGGCTGCGCGATATCGCCATTGCCGATTGCTAAAGCTGCAACCGCTGCGGACTTAATTTCCTGACGTTTATCGTTCGTGATCAGCCGCATTAAAGTGGCCGTTAAGTTCTCAGCCGTCTTCGTATCCGTCGTTCCAACTTGCCCCAAGATCTGCAACAGTTGCACACGATCTGTGTAAGCGTTCTTTGCCTCACCGACAAATGCGATCGCGTCGTCGAACGCTGCTCGTTCACCATGTCGCACACGCAAAGCCAGCGACGGTTGCCCCAAGTCGATCAGACTGGCGAGCACCGACTCAGTTACCGATGCTAAAGTCCTTCCCGCGAACGCCTCTTCGAATCCTGTAGTCAGAGCTCCAACCAATCGATCCCGCCGCTCCTGCGATAGTGTCTTCACTTTTTGCAACAGTCGTGCGATGCTCGCCATCGGCTTGGCTCCGCCTTGCAATGCCCAACGCTTGATCAGCTTCGGACCAAGCTGCGTCGCGAATAAATCGCGATCCCACACTTCATCGCGACTGAGTAACTCCGTATTGATCACATCGTAATCGTCCGCGTGCTTTTCGACGGACCACCAGATCAGATGAGGCAGATGCAAATCGTCCAGCGGTAACTCGCGATCCACCAGCGCCGCAACTAACTTCATACTCGCCGATGACGGCAAACGCTTTGCAGAACAAGCTAGCTGACTGAGCACGTGCGCGTCCGACTCGCGACCGGCAAGCTCAATCATCGCATCGAGTGTCGCAGGCTCGATCTCCCCATCATCACACACTAACCGTACAGCCCAAGCTCGCACGTCCGCTGAATCATGAATTGCCAACGGACGGAAATCGACAGCGTCTTTCGTCGCCGCGTCGAAGGGTATCGTATCCGCCACCCAACCGCAGAGATGCATCGTCCACAATGCTTCAAGCGCCACCGGGTCACTCGTGTGCAGCAATTTGTTCAACGTTCCGCGAGCGGATTCACGCAACGGATGTTCCGCAATTAACTGCCTCGCACTACTGCGTTGCCAACGATACGGATGCTGCAAGCGTTCAATCAGCCACGCAAGTGATGTCGCATCGCCGCCGCGCGCTATCTTTGGATCCCAAGCCGCCGCCTGCTTGCTTCCAGCCAATCGATAAACACGACCATGATCTTTATCAAGTTTTCCAACATGCGCATAAATATGCGCTACTTGAAAGTCATACCAATCGCAGATGTAAGCCGCGCCATCGGGTCCATCTGTAATTGCAACTGGACGAAACCACTTGTCCGAAGTCTTCAGCGCGATGGTGAGGTCTTCCGTGCGATAAGTTGATCCGCGTGGAATCAGCTTTGTATTCACAAGCGTCCCGTGCAATGGATCAACACACAGCAACGACTCAGCCATCTCCGCTTCGAGACTCGTCCCCTTGGCCGCCAGCATCGTGTGAGTGAACCGTTGGATCGGATCGTGTTCCATCGGCATCAAGTAACCGAACGCGTACGGATTCGACAAACTTCCATGCTTTGAAAAACCTTTGCGGAAGTAACCGCCCTGAACGTAATGGAAGCCGCGTGTGTCACCGCCATTGTGACCCGAAAAGATTCTCCCCGAATCATCGAATGCAACTCCGAAGGCGTTGCCGCCACCTTCAGCAAAGATCTCATACTTGCGCAGTTCAGGATGGTAGCGCCAAATCAACTGCCCCATGCTCTTCAGCGGTGGCTCATTCGAACCATAACGACTCACAGCACCAGAGACGGTGCTTCCCTGAGCCGCATACAACCAACCGTCAGGCCCCATACACAAACTGTTGACCACGGAGTGCGTGTCTTCCAGTCCGAATCCTTGCAGATGAACTTCTGGATCTCCGTCCGCTTTCAAATCGCCATCCGCATCTGGATAAAACAGCAAATAGGGCGGTTGTAGTACCCAGGCTCCACGCGTTGTCGGCACAACGGAGGTCGCAATGTTCAATCCAGCTACGAAGTCACCCACCTGTTCGAACCGCGGGGTGTGTTGTTCTGTCGCACTTGCATTGTTATTAGTCTGCTTGAATACAGTAATGCGATCAGCCCCCTGCACATCTTGGCCGGGCGGCTGCGGAAGCCGATCGTAGACGATGCGCCAAAAATTATCGCGACTCAACGGCTTGATGCCCGCCGGCTCGGGATATTGCAAGTACTGCACGACCCACAACCGACCTTCAACATCGAACGTAGCAAACAACGGCTGACGCACTACCGGCTCTGCTAGCACTTCTGAAATGCTCAAACCTTCACTGGCTACAAACTGCTTTAAGGAATCGCCGGGTGGCAGCGCCGGACCATCGGGTTGATCCTGTTTTTGCTGCGCAGCACAAATCGCGTTGAACGCGAGCCAACAAGCAAACGCAAAGGCGCGTACGAACATCAAGAAGCCTCCGGATTGCGGAAAGTGGCGGTGGGAATCTCGGCGGGAGCTACGGGATCTGCAGGATTGCGGCGGGAAATGCGAGTCGACTTCGGAATCACTCGGAACCAAACAATTTAACTTGCATCAGTTTAACAACAACGGCGCGCCAGTCCAACAAACCTCGACATGTTAAATTTGGCACGCGGTCGTTCACTTCTCAACCAGTTTGCGCTTGATACCCAACACAGCTTCGTAGGGATGTTCACTACTATGGATCGCGGAACTCAATGCAACACGACGCACGCCCGTGAGAATCACATCGGCAACGTTCGTCCCATCGATGCCACCGATAGCGAAAGCAGGGATTGAAATTTGCTGCGCAATTTCGGAGAGAAACTTCAGCCCGGGAAATTCTGTAAACGATTTGG
>JBGSJB010000016.1:0-3575 GCA_041742175.1 Pirellulaceae bacterium | reverse complement strand
CACTCCAATCCGAAACACGAGCCTGGGCTTGCGATGTCAACGAAACTCAACGCGGCGTCGACTGGCAAATGAAAATCGACGACGCGAGAATGAAACTGACCTCGGTCTACCCGAAGATTAAGCTGTGACGCAGCACTAGGGCTGAGCCGCGAATCTGACTTTGTCGGTCGAACGGATGCTGAGTTTTATCCGCAGCACATGACAGACACGTACGTCGCCGATGATGAATGGGTGTTTCGAACCAAGAAACCGCTTGTGAATCGGCTGGAGGTGTGGCTCGACGAGAAGGGCCGTCCGGATTGGTGCGTCACGACCAAGGTTCCACTGTTCGGTAAGGACGGCAAAGTCATCGGGCTGATGGGCGTATCTCGCCGCGACTTAAACCAATCGGTCTTACAGCCCGACAGTGAAGCGACGCGGGCCGTTGCATTCCTGAGACAGAACATCGGTCGTATCACCTCGATCGAAGAACTCGCGCAAGGCATCCACGTTTCTCCGCGGACATTGAATCGCCGCATCAACCAAGTACTTGGTATTTCACCTTACGAATTGATCTTACGAATCCGAGTTCAAGCGGCCGCCGAATCGCTGCTCAAGAGTTCGGAGAGTATCAGCAGCATCGCAATCACATATGGCTTCTGCGACCAAAGTCATTTCACGCAGCAGTTTCGTAAGCGCATGGGAACAACTCCGCGACAGTTCCGCCAATCCCATAGATTGTCCGGTGAACAAAGCGTTAATTGATCACGTGAAAGCTACCAGACAAACCGTACTCGTACTCAGGCGCCAGCCGGTACTCGAATCGTTGTTCAAATGGTCAGCGGTCTAGTCGAGTACGAGTACCATTCCATTGAGTACGGGCACGAGTACGAGTACGATTCCATCGAGTCAAAAACTAGCTTGGCTCGTTGCTGTTAGCGCTGTGCGAGTCGCACGGCTAAATCTCGGATGCTTTCCAGCAACTCAATTTGATCGCAGTTCCACGACGCGGAGCGCATAGCAGACATGGCTTCTTGAGCTTTGAAACTGTGTGAATAATCTTCATCAACACCGCCCGACTTGCTCTCGCTCCACTTTGCTAAAATCAAGTTGCGGACTTCTTCTGCGTTCGAGATACCTTCCAGCAATCCGAAGTGACCGACTGTCGTTCCGTGCTCGCCTCCGGTCGATGCACCGCCGCCGGCTGTCTCCACGAGTACATCCGCGATGCCAAAGTAACGTTGCACCGGACCTTGCTTGATGGAAACGTTCTGAATATTTTCATAGGTGATTGTCGTTTCATGAATCGTCCAGATTCCCCGACGGATGCGCATACTCCGATCGCTTAGAACGTACCACGTCGTGTCATATCGCAAGTGAATCGCGATGTAGGCTATGACATCTGGCAGAACGATGATCGCCAATGCCAGCGGCGCAACGATGATTCCCGCGACTGGAAATGCAACCAGCAACACCAACCAAGCTCCGGTCAAAACAACATCGATGGCCACCAGGCCTATCCAAAAAAACAGCTTCAAGTAGCGCAAGTAGCCTTCCGCGGGTCGAAAGCTTCGCACGTCGTCGTCATCCGCTCCCTGGATGTGTGGCGGTTCTTCGGGAACGTGAAACCACTTCGTCGCGACCGACCAGATCCCTTGATAGCACCATTGACTTGCTCGATGAATTATCTTGTCACTAACTAACATCACAGGCCTCCCTTCGTTACGAGAGCCTGTAGCGCATCGCGAATTTCCTCAAGCGCCTTCGTCGCGCGCTGCGACTCAGGTGAAGCGAGTTGTAAAGCGCCCTGTGATGTACCTTGTGCCACCAATGCATCGTCGGCTAAGTGCTGACGTTGGGGCGTATCGTTTTTGGCACCGCGCATGCGGCTGTACAAGAAATTTCGCAGTTCCTCCGCTCGTAGAATGCCCACGATCGCCATTTCCGCCTTGCTGCTGCCAGAAGCGGTCTGCAAACTGATCTTCGCCAGTCCCATCCAACGCTGCAGGATGTTGCGAGTCAGGTGAATGTCTTGGATGCGACGATAAGTTAGATATACCTCTTGCTTGAAAAACACACCCCAGCTCATCGACACGCCGTCGTCAGTAAACTTGTACTTCAGCGTCGTGTAGCGGAACCACATACTGATAAACACAAGCGGCGAGAGGGGGCCGGTCAGCAACGCCACCCACAGGTAATACCGCAGCAAAATTGGATCGGGTCGTTCGATCGTACGCGGATCAAACGAGTCGGCAGCTGGTGAGTTCCTTTGCATATCGTCAGCTCACTATAGATAAGGTCATGGAAAAACTGTCGCGTCAATATAGCGAATGGCCATGCCATGACGAACGCCGACGGCATTTTTCGTGCAAACAATTCTTGGTCGTATGCCCCTGCGAACTTGGCAGTCTGCAATGGTGTTTAAGAAAGCAGCCCGCGGTTTGCCCAGCGCTTACTTATCCTTTAGCGACATCGCGCGCAGCATGACGCGCGGCAGACCTGTCGCTCCCAACACCTTCGCCGCAGTCATCGCTCCGCCCATGAGTGCGCCGTTGATTCCTGAAGTTCCGACGTCGCATCCCGTCATATACAAATTGCGAATCGAACCCGAGATAGGCCAACTGTCGCGAAACAAGCGATTCACGTCGTACGCTTGACCGTAAATCGATCCGCCCCAACTGCCCGTGAAACTTTTTACAGTCAGTGGCGTTGAAAGCTCTTGATAAGCGATCAACTTTCGCAATCCTGGCATTCGCGCTTCGGCGAACTCTAGCATCTCCTCAGCAATCGCCGCCTTGCGTTGTTCATATTCCTCACCGCGATTTTTCCAGTCCGTTCCATCGAATTCTTTCCAAGCCGATTCGTCACAAAAGGAAATGACCTGCGCCGTATGCGGTTCCTGGCCTGGGTTGCGAATGGAACCAAACGAAACAAATTCACCATCAATCGGACTCGCACTCCCCAGCGCTCGTGGCGTTACTGTATCGTGATCAGTGACCGAGTACAGCCAATAATTACAGTCGTCAAAGCCATGTTTGCGAGGATCGTCATTCAAGCCAAGGAAGAGTATCAGGGCGGATGTTCCATTTTTTAGGCGAGCGATCTGTTCACGTTCCGGTTTGCAGAGTTCCGGTGGCGCGAGCTTTCCGAAAGTTGTAACCCCACCTGCGTTAGAGACTACCTTGGTTGCATAGAAGTTGACCTCTTTTCCCTTGTTCTTAGCGGTGACTCCAACTACCTTTCCATTCTCAACAAGTAGCTTTACGACTTCGTGGCTGACCAAACAACGCCCGCCGTTATCCGTGATCGCTTTGCAGGCATGAGTTGCGATTTCCTTCGAGCCGCCGATTGGATAAAAGCCTTCGTGAAAGTAGTCAGCCGTTACTGTCGCATGAATCCCGAAAGCGCTTTTGCACGGTGGTGTACCATAATCGGGCCATTGACCCGCAGCAATTGAACGAAGAAGCGGACTCTTGAATCTTTTGGTCAGGTACTCTGTCGTTGTCATACAGACAAGTTTCTTACCAAAGTAAATCATCGGCGCGCCAATGAATCTTGGATAAACCTTTGAAACAAACCAACGAATCGTCCAGCCT
>JBGSJB010000015.1:0-3424 GCA_041742175.1 Pirellulaceae bacterium | reverse complement strand
TGCCCGGTGTTACCGATCCGAACGTTCCGATTGAGGTAGGACTACGGCTCGGCAAGCCATCGGTGGATCAAAGTAGTGCCGCGTTGCTCCTACCGATCGTCGATGCACCGGTTTTGAAGACGCAGTGGAACATTCGCGGTGATGAAAATCACGTTTTGATTCCTAGCGGTGGAACCGTCGAGCCGACGATGCCCGTGTTATGGCCGACAGGCTTTAATTGGCTAGTCGGCCGCGGTCTGGCGCCAATGATCGCAACGGCAGTTTTGATTTTGTTCGGGTTGCTGGTGGCAGCGCGTAATGGCCTAAGATTCCTGAGCGCGTTGAGCTTTCTCGCGGCGTGCGTCGTAGCGGGTTTCGCTGCGTGGGACGCAGGACAACATCTGCAACTCCCCGCGCCGATGCAATTGAACTTGCCAGTGTTATCAGCGGGCGAAACGATCGCTTTGCAAGTGCAGAACGTACCGGCTTGGCGAGCACAAATAAACTGGGTTGGCATCGGTCAGATCCTCGGTGGCCTATTATTGCTCGCGCTTTTGTGGCTGCTCCAAGCGAACTCGCGGACGAACTTGCTCAGTGCGATCGGTCTAGCATTGCTGTTCGTCGGCATCTTAATGCATCCCAATGGAGCGCTCGCATTCTTCGTGGTGATCGCTTTGGTAACGCTCGTAAAACTTTTCATACCTTCCGCGATGACACTGATTCACAGAATCGCTTCATTCCGCCGCGTGCCAGCGGCTACACCTGCGCAGGAAACAAGCGCTACGGTGGTAACGAGTGCGATCATGTTCTTACTAGCCTGGGGCTCGTGCGTACTCTTGACCAACGCGCAAGAACCCAGCGTTGCACAAGCGGAACTACAAGCCGCTGATTCGCTACTGCAGGAGTGGCAGATCCTTGCGAGAGAAGCTCGGTTGAATGCCAAAGGACAGATTCAAGTCACCGGTGTGGCCGGCGATCGTTTCGTTTTGCTTCAAGCTCCCGCGATTCTTACTCAATTCGAAGGTGATACTCTACGTCTGAGCAAAGTCAATGTAGCTGAGCGCGGTCTGACCTACGTCGTCACGATTCCGTTCGATGAGAAACTGGAGCAAGCGAACGAAGCAGCCACTGACCAAGAAACTGAAAACGCTGACGATGCTACTTCGGATCGTAAGATCCCTGCGGTTGAAGAACCCAAAACTTACAACGCAATCTTTGAATATCGGCTGGAAGCGATCAAGCCTGCTGAAGGCATTCCCGTCTTAACAGGTCGAGCTTCGTTGCACGAAATCGACTTACAGGTTAACGAATCGGCTTGGGCAGTCAGTTGCACTGCAGCGGTTCGCATCGATCTAATTGCCAATACCAACAATGATGCCAACGCTGATGCCAATGCCAACGCTGACGGTAAGGCGAAGACACGTGCAAAGTTGCTGTTGGGACCAGGTGATGCGCAAATTGTTTTGCAGCCGGAGTCGCGAGATTTGTCGACTGAGAAAACACAGTTCTTCGTCGAAGCTTCGCAACTTTATGTGCCGGGGCCAGGCGTTGTCGACGGTCGCCATCGATTGGACATTCGTACTTCGCAGGGCCGCATCAAACAACTGGTGGTCAACATTCCCGAAGGCTTAACAGTCAGCACCGTCGAAGGTCCTATCACATCGTGGCAGTTTGACGCTGATAATCGCGGGCTGCAATTGCAAGTCGAAGTCGCTGTCAGCAGTAGTTTCAGTGTCATTATCGAAACGCAGCGAAGCTTAAGTGCGCTTCCAACCGAACTCGCACTGAGTCCACTTCGCGTTCAAGAAGCAAGCGGTGAAGTGGGGTTGATTGGCGTCGCGTTCGGCTCTGAAGCGCAGCCTGAGAAAGTGGACTCAACCACTCTCTCGATGGTCAGCCTCAGCGACTTTGACGCATCACTGTTAAGGAACGCGCCAGCCGTATTGCATCGCGTCTATCGCTATGGCGAGGCCGCGGGTGCAATCGACGTCCGCGTCGCGCCGGTAACACCTGAGTTGCGAGTCAACAGTCGCCAAGCGCTTTCGATTGGTGACGAACGAATCCTACTCAACGTGAACTTTAACTTGGAAATCTCCCGAACAGGCTTGTTCCAAGTCAGCTTTCCACTGCCGACGGGTCTCGAAGTCGAATCGCTATCCGGCGACGCTTTGCATCACTGGATCGAAACCGACCAAGAGGGACAGCGGCAAGTGATCATGCATTTGAATGGCAAGACCATCGGCAATCATTCTTTCGCACTTTCGCTGGCTGGTGTCGCCCCGACCACCGCAGGTGATTGGCAAGTTCCACGCTTTGAAGTGAATGAAGCGGATCGCCAAACCGGCGACTTAGTTGTACGACCGATGACCGGTTTGCGATTGCGAGCGGTCTCGCGACAGAGCGTGTCGGAAATTGATCCGCGATCCTTGGGTGGTCAGGGGCAAGGAGCGCTCGCCTTCCGCTTGCTGCAACGCGAATGGGATTTAGTGCTCGGTATCGAAAAACTAGAAGCTTGGGTTGCGGGCGATGTGCTGCATGAAGTGACACTTCGTGAAGGCCAAACTAGATCAACGATCGTCGCAGACTTGCAAGTGCAAAATGCATCAATTCGCAACTTGTTTGTCACGTTGCCGATATCCGATGCAGAAGAGATTAAGACCGTGCGCGCAACGGGCAAAGCGGTCGCTGACTTCGTTCGCACCGCACCCGACTCCAATCGTTGGGAGCTGCAATTCAAACAGCGCGTGATCGGTCGAGTTCAATTTCAGATCGAATACGAACGACGTGGCGAACGGGCCAGCGACAGCGAGACACTCACCGTCGTTGGCTTGCCAGACACAAGGCAACTTGCCTACTACTATGCCGTGCGAACCGGCGGACGACTTGAGATTGAACCCGGCACGATGACTCAAGGCTGGCAGAGCGTCGACTGGAGCGTCGTACCCAATGCGCTGCGCGACGCTGCCAATCACGTCGCGCCCGCGCTGTCACTACGGGCGATCACTCCGTCAACTCCGCTGGCGCTACGCGTGCTTCGCCATTCGCTGGCTGACTCGTTGAAATTGCGGGTTGCCGAGGGCAAGCTTACAACCTTGCTTTCGCCGACAGGCGATCAATTGACTGCAGTTGATGTTACGGTCGAAGTGATCCAACGCAGCAGCCTCAGCGTTACGTTGCCTGGCGGCGGAGAGCTGTTCAACATTTTCGTCAACGGCGAAAGCGTGCACTCGATTCGCCAAAGCGAGTCCACCAACACTTGGCAATTCTATATTCTTCCCGGAATCGATGATCGAATCGCTCAAGTGCGTTTCGTTTATCTCCTGTCAGGCGACAGCCTGCGCGATCTAAAACTGACGAGCCCGTTGCTGAATGTTCCACTAGAGAATGTGAAATGGGAAGTGATCGCGCCGCGAGGTTTCGAACTGACTTACCACGACGGCGACTT
>JBGSJB010000014.1:0-3862 GCA_041742175.1 Pirellulaceae bacterium | reverse complement strand
CCGATCGCGCTCGAGCAGCTCGGACATCAATGCAGTGTCTTCCTACCCTGCTATCGCAGCGCCATGCACAGCGGGTTGCCAATCGAACCAACGCCGATCGCCTTTACGATCCCGATGGGCGGCCGCCATGTCGCTTGCCGAGTAATGAAATCAAAGCTTCCAAGCTCGCAGGTCACAATCTACTTTATCGACCAACCCACTTACTTTGATCGCGAAGGATTGTACGGCGATAAGCAAGGTGAGTATAGAGACAATTGTGAGCGATTTTCGTTCTTCTGTCGCGCAACGATGGAAGCGATCGCACAGTTGACGATCCCTGTTGACATCGTTCATGCACATGATTGGCAAGCGGGTTTAATGCCGGCTTATGTCACCACCGGCTTTGGTGGATACGAATGGGCGCGGAATGCCAAGAGCGTAATGACCATCCATAACTTGGCTTACCAAGGAAGATTTTGGCATTACGACATGGTGCTCACGGGACTCGATTGGCAATACTTCAATTGGCAGCAGATGGAATTTTACGGCCAACTGAACTTGATGAAAACTGGCATCGCGTTTGCTGATGCGGTGACCACCGTCAGCCCGACATACGCTCGTGAAATCACAGAACCCGAAAACGGATGCGCGCTCGATGGAACGTTGCGAGACCGCGGACAAACGCTGATCGGCATCGTTAATGGTGTCGATTATTCGCATTGGAATCCGGCAGTCGATCCTTTTTTGACCAAGAAGTACGACGTGAGTAATTGGAGGATTGGTAAAGCGGAGTGCAAACGCTCGTTGCAAGCTGCGCATGGATTGACTGTCGACGCCGAGGTTCCATTGATTGGAATCATCGGTCGCTTGGCGGATCAAAAGGGTTGGGACCTTATCATCCCGCTCTTGCATCGCGCGCTCGCTGAGATGCCTGTTCAGTGGATTATCCTCGGGACTGGTGAAGAGCGTTACGCGGAGCAACTGAAGCAACTCGCGTCGCACGCCGCCGGCAGGATCGCCGTAAAGCTTGAGTTCGCCGAGCCGCTTGCGCATCAAATCGAGGCGGCCAGTGACATGTTCCTAATGCCCAGCCGGTATGAACCGTGCGGACTTAACCAACTGTATAGTTTAAGATATGGTTCAGTCCCCGTCGTGCACTCCACTGGCGGGTTGGTTGATACAGTCACAGATACGAATCCTCAATCGCTCGCCAATGACACGGCAACCGGTTTTCGATTCGAGCATTACAACCTGGAAAGTTTACGATCCGCAGTGGATCGCGCAGTGGCCATGTTCAGTTCGCAGAAGGAATTGTGGGAACAAATTGTCGCGCGCGGTATGCAGCAGGATTGGTCATGGCGCCAGAGCGCTGGTGCTTACGAAAGAGTCTATCAACAGATAAGGTCACCGCTTCTTATAAATAGCTGAGACATCAAATGGGCGGAAAACGTGACAGCTATACCACCAGCGAACTGCGCCATGATTGGCTTGCGGATCGGTGGGTCATTGTTGCGCCGCAACGTACTGAACGTCCCGAAGATTATTCGCATGTCGTTTCGATTCAGAACGACGGCTCAGCTTGCCCGTTTTGTAGCGGTCATGAACGCGAGACGCCAGGAGCGTTGATTAGCTACCGAAGCGAAAGTGCAACCTGCGAATCTTCTTGGCAAGTTCGCGTGGTGCCGAACAAATTCCCAGCCGTGAACGGTGTCGAGTATCGCGTGGACTCGGCGGAGGCTTCACTCCCGTCGCCTCATTTCCCGCTCTCTTTGCCGATGGACGGCGAAGTCGTCAACCCTGGCGGCATCGACTTGTACGTGCGCCGTGAGCTGAGCGGCGGACATGAAGTGATCATCGAAAGTCCGCTTCACCTGCAGTCGCTTTCACAATTGGATCGCGAGACTGTGCAGCTTGTATTTCGCGCCTACCGCGATCGCTTGGCCTACTGGCGCTGCGAACGCAATTCGACTTACGCAGTTGTCTTCAAGAACGTTGGCTATGACGCAGGTGCTTCGCTAGCTCACACGCACTCGCAACTGATCGCCACCGACATTTTGCCAACCGAGGTGCAGCGCCATGTGACTCGGATGGAAGAGTTCCATCGAATTGAGAAAGCGTGTTTGTTCTGCCGAATGCTGGCGGAAGAGAGTGAACAAGCGGTCCGCATTGTCGACAAGACAACGCACTTCACCGCGTTCTGTCCGTTTGCGAGCCGCTTGCCTTCGATGGTGTACGTTCTACCGAACACGCATTGCAGCTCGTTCGAGTCTCTCAACGAAGTTGAATTGAACGAATTGGCTTGGTTGACGCATCGCTTGATTCGTCGCATCGAACGCTGCTTCCCGAAAGCGGCGTACAACTTTGTAATTCATACCGCACCGATCCATAAACAGGACTCTGCGGCGTTCCATTGGCGCATGGAACTGTTCCCGCGGATTACCAAAGTCGCCGGTTTCGAATGGGGCAGCGACTGCTATATCAATCCGATTTCACCCGAAATCGCCGCTGCATCGCTGCGTACAGTTGGCTTGTAAACGCTGGCTTGTAAATTTGCGCGCTGCTCGAGCAGAGATCAACGGTTCGCAAACATCAATCCGTGCAGCACCAGATCGGGAACTGTGTGCACTGGCGCAGGGATGTGCAGCAGCAATCGATTGCCGTCGCCACCGCTGAGGATTACCGGCGTATGTTCTCCGTAACTTTCCCGATAGCGATCAACCAGATGCTGCGCGCCGCCAATCAATGCGCTCGACGTGCCGCACAACATCGCTTGCTCAGTATTCTTGCCAGGCAATTGCGGCAAATCGGTCAGATCTTCCACATCGATTTCCGGCAACAAATCGGCCGCTTGACCGAGCAACCGCAACATCATCGGCACGCCTGGAAGAATCGCTCCGCCCGCGAACGTCTCATTCTCGAGAACCAAATCAACCGTCATCGCCGAACCCACTTGCATGACGATCAATGGTCGCTGCTCGAACAACTTTGCTGCTGCAGTGGCCGCGAGCAAGCGATCGATACCAACGCGATCCGGTTCCAAGACGTCGACCCGCAGCGGCAAGTCGCGGCGCGTAATCGCGCGCCAAGCATCCACGGAGTCACCTGTGGTTCGCTGTCGCACAAATTGCTCGAGCACCGCAGTGGCGTCACGCCTCACGCTGCTGACCAGCCAAGTACAACTGCTTGCACCGAAGTTGCTATCGGCCAAAAACGCTTCGATCATCGGTAACCACGCTTTCGAATCCGGCGCGAACCGCGGCTCATCTGCCTTGCCCGATTTGGCCGCCAGTTCCCAGGAAATGCGCTGCCGTCTGCCAATGCGTCGCTGCACCAGATCCAGTTCGGCGATTCGCAATCCGCTGTTTCCGATATCGATGCCGATAACTCGCCCCGCTTCTTCCATCGCCGTAACTCTCGTCACCACATCCCGTGGCTTTGTGTAATTTCTCGTGACACGCTGTGCAACTGCTGCTTCGCTACAAAACATACACAAACTGAGCAACATTGGGCGATGCCACGCGGCTGTACGAATGCGGTTGAACGAAAAAAGTGCGGCGCATTCGTACGGAAAACATGAACCTTGCCAGTTGAAATGCCATCTTAAGTGACACTAGGAATGCTCTCCTGGGCGAGACGTCGGTCTCCAAAACCGGCTGGCAGCGTTCGAATCGTTGCATTCCTGTTTACAAGCAAGCGTTGGTCGAAGTTGGTCCGGCGGCATGACTTCCATGGGCAATCCATTTGGAAGTTCCTGTTCCGCGAGCGGGTTGTAAAACGACTTCGATTGAGTAGCTCAGTGGGTAGAGCATCAGACGTGAAATCTGACGGTCATGGGTTCGACTCCCATCGTACGCAACAACTGACCAAAAGTCGGTTGACTAGG
>JBGSJB010000013.1:0-3604 GCA_041742175.1 Pirellulaceae bacterium | reverse complement strand
TTCAATCTGCAAATTTTTTTGCGACGCGTGCAATCTTCGCATCGATCGCCATGGTGCTCATGCTGGCGAAACTGCCGTTTGTCGATGTCCGCGCAGATGGCCCCGCCGACAATATCCCGACCCAAGTTCGACCGGTTCCGCCGCCCGGCATCGAGCTGCCCGAAGCGGTCAAGACGGAGCTGCTTACCAAAGTTAAAGCGGTTCGCGAAGCGCTCGATAAACTCGACCTGAACACGAACTCAAGATCACAAATTGAAGTTATTCCACGCGCGGTTGAGTTAGCGGTTGAGCAAGGAATGTTCTTCACCGACAAGGAGTTCGGTTTCGCTAGCGAGCTGCTTGAGCTGGCGCAGCAGCGTGTGCGTTCCGCGGCGGAAGGAAAGCGCAATGCAGAATTGCTTGAGCTGACGATTGCCAAACGCGCGAATGCAAAACGAACGGCTGAAACTCCCGACGGGCCGCGCTTGTATGCCGGTGGCTTTCGCTCACAAATTGATGGTTCCATTCAGCCGTATGGAATTGTGTTGCCCAGCGGTTGGACGGCGGATCCGTCGAAGCCGCTGCGTTTAGATGTTTGGTTGCATGGTCGCGGTGAGAAAGTAAGCGAAGTTGCATTTCTACATCAGCGCATGTTGCAAGCCGGTGAGTACACTCCGCCGAACACCTTGGTGCTGCATCCGTACGGTCGCTACAGCAACGCCTTTAAGTTTGCAGGTGAGGTGGATGTGCTGGAAGCGATCGAGCATGTCAAGCAACTGTATCCAATCGATGACGCGCGCATCGCCATTCGCGGTTTCTCGATGGGCGGTGCGGGTTGTTGGCAAATGGCAGTCCACTATCCGCAACTTTGGGCCGCGGCCAACCCGGGTGCTGGATTTAGTGAGACGACCGAGTTCTTACGCATCTTTCAAAAGGAACAGTTCAAGCCGACGGATTACCAACGCAAGCTTCTCCACTGGTACGACTGCCCCGACTGGACGAACAACTTGCGCAACGTGCCCACAGTTGCCTACAGCGGTGAAGTCGACAATCAAAAGCAGGCCGCCGATGTCATGGAAGCTGCATTCAAAGCACGCGGTATGAAGTTGCCGCACATCATCGGTGCTCAAACGGCGCATAAAATTCTGGCTGAATCGAAACCGCTCATTCAAGAACAACTCGATGCAGCGCTCGACGCCGGGCGCAAAGCAACACCCAAAACAATCGATTTGACGACGTACATGCTGCGTTACCATCAGCTTGCGTGGTTGAGCGTCGAGGGGCTGGAGAAGCATTGGCAAGAAGCGGTTGTCCACGCTGAACTCGGTGACCGAAGTGTATTGATTCAGTCGAAAAACGTATCGCGCCTCAAACTGCAATTTAGTAAATCTGAATTCCCCTTCGCAGCCGACCGCGCGATCGATTTGAAAGTCGATGCGCAGATGTTATCCGCTACTTTCAACGACAGTGACAATCAAAAGACTTTGTGGCTGGTCAAAGATTCGCGCGGGCTGTGGCAAACTAGCTCCGGTGCGAATCTCCCATCCGGAGCGCTCGTCAAGCAACCGGGCTTAACAGGTCCGATCGATGATGCGTTCATGGAACCGTTCATCTGGGTGCCGCCAACCGAGACAAACACTGTCGCTTGGATCGACGCTGAATACAAACATGCAACGAGGGAATGGCGACGGCATTTCCGCGGCGACATCGTTGCGAAGTCAGAACTGACGGACGACGACATCGCCAACCATAATCTTGTTCTGTTTGGAACTCCGTCGAACAATCCGTGGATCGCGAAAATTGTGAGTTCGCTGCCGATTGAATGGAACGGAAAGCAACTGAAAGTAAACGGCAAGGAGTACGATGCAACCAAGTTCGTACCGCTGCTTATTTATCCCAACCCGCTCAATCCCAAGCGTTATGTTGTGATCAACAGCGGATTTACTTTCCGTGAGTTTGCCTATCTGAACAACGCTCGACAAATTCCCATGCTGCCCGATTGGGCGGTCGTCGACGCGACAACTGAAACGAACCCGGTCTCTCCGGGCACTGTCGTCGATGCCGGATTTTTTGATGAGAGCTGGCGCTTCTAGGAAAGTAACTGACGGTTCCTCGGATAGATGTAGGCCAGTTGTCTGGTTCACTTGAACTGGCAATGAGCTACAATGCGTCATTGAAGGCGCACACAGCGATTCCGTTCCACCTTAGTCATTCGGAGAAGCAAGTCATGGCCATTGCTGAAGTAACTCGACCCAAACCCAAGATTCGACACACCGAATGTTTCATCGGCGGCAAATGGCGTTCATCGGTCAGCGGCAAGACGTTCGCGACGCTTAATCCTGCAACTGAAGAGACGATCGCGGACGTGGCAGAAGGCGATGCCGCAGATGTCGACTTGGCAGCGAAAGCCGCGCGGGCCGCTTTCGAAACGGGACCTTGGAGCCGCATGGATGCTCGCGATCGCGGACGCATCATGAACCGCTTAGCCGACTTGATTGAAGAAGAAGCGGATGAACTCGCGGCCCTCGAAAGCCTCGACAATGGCAAGCCAGTGACTGTGGCACGCACCGCTGACCTGCCATTGGTCATCGACTGTCTGCGCTACTACGCTGGCTTTGCCGACAAGATTCATGGTTCGACGATTCCGATTCGCGGCGACTATTTTTGCTACACGAAGCGCGAACCGGTAGGCGTGGTGGGACAGATCATCCCCTGGAACTTCCCTGCCCTAATGACGGCCTGGAAATGGGGCCCTGCCCTCGCCGCAGGTTGCACGATTGTGATGAAACCCGCCGAGCAGACGCCGTTAAGCTGTTTACGTATGGCGCGGCTTGCCCAGAAGGCGGGGATTCCCGACGGCGTGATTAATGTGGTGCCCGGTTATGGCCCCACGGCTGGTGCGGCTTTGGTTGCGCATCCGGGCGTTGATAAAATCGCGTTCACTGGCGAAGGGACGACGGCCAAAATCATTCAGCGCAGCGCACTCGAAACGATGAAGCGGGTGACGTTTGAACTCGGCGGCAAAAGCCCGAACGTTGTGTTCGCCGATGCCGATATGGATGCCGCGGTCGATGGTGCCCACTTCGCGCTGTATTTCAATCAGGGTCAATGCTGCGGCGCGGGGAGCCGGCTGTTCGTGGAAGACGATATTCATGAGGAGTTCGTCGACCGTCTCCAAAAAAAGAACAAAGATCGCAAGGTCGGCGACCCATTCGATCCCACCACCGAGCAAGGCCCGCAGGTGGACCAAGCCCAGTTCGACAAGATTCTGCAATACGTCGAATACGGCAAGCAGGATGGCGCGAAGCTCGTGAACGGCGGCAAGCGGCACGGTAGCGAGGGCTATTTCATCGAGCCCACCATGTTTACGAATGTGACCGATGACATGCGAATCGCGAAGGAAGAAATCTTCGGCCCCGTGCTCAGTGTGCTCAAGTTCAGCGATTTGGACGAAGTCGCCCGTCGCGCGAACAGCACTCAATTTGGTTTAGCTGCTGCTGTGTGGACCCGTGACATCGGCAAGGCACACACGCTCGCGTCGAAGATTCGCGCCGGCACGGTCTGGATTAACTGCTACGATGTGTTCGATGCCGCCGCCCCCTTCGGCGGCTTCAAAGAAAGCGGC
>JBGSJB010000012.1:0-1676 GCA_041742175.1 Pirellulaceae bacterium | reverse complement strand
GGGCGCGGTAACATAGTGGTTAACGATTTCGCTGGCCAGTCAATTCACTTTTAACGATTGTGCGACCATGTTGATCTTTGAGAAACGTTTCCAACAGCGGTTGCGGATTTCGTCCGCATTGCGATTCGCTTGCTTACTTATGTCTGGCGTGACGTTCATAGGGTTGCTACCGATGTCGACTACCGTGGCTCAGGGGCGCTCGGCCGAAGCTGCTGAGACGGTTGGGAGGAAGCCAACCGCAACTTCGGACGATGTTCAGAAGTTGCTCCGAGGGCTGGATGCGCGAATGCTGAAGGACCGCGACGCGGCAGAGAATGCTTTGATTGAACTGGGACCTGCCATTCTGGGGTTTCTCCCTGAAGTCGACGCAAACACTTCAGGTGAGATGAAGGTGCGGTTGCAGCGCATTCGGGAACAACTACAGACTTCGACTATCGAGACGTTCTTCGAAGCTTCGACAGTTACGCTCAGTGGCAAAATGAAATTGACCGAAGCGATCAAAGAGATCACCAAACAAACTGGAAACAAGATCTTCCTAGAAGGTGAACAAGCGTTTGAATCGGTTGATGTCGATCTGGACGAAAAGGACACGCCGTTTTGGACTGTGATGGATACTGTTATGTCGCAAGCCAAGTTGCGCGTGAACATGTACGCTGCTGAGGATGGTTTAACCCTGGTTGCGGGTGGCGACGAGTATTCAGAGAAAGGACCGAAGGCTTATACCAATGGTCCTTTTCGAATCGCCATGTCTTCAATTCAATCGACTCTGCAATTCAATTCGCGACTGGGCGGGCAACTCGACATATCCTTGTTGACATCTTGGGAGCCGCGTTTGAAACCTGTGTTCTTGAGAATTCCAATGATGACCGTGCAAGCGACCACCGACGGTGAGACGACATTGTCCGCGGCTAATGCGCAGGGAAATCCTGAGGTGCCAATCACTGGTGGTGGCAGCAGTACGCAAATCGATTTGCAGTTGGCTCGACCCGCACGCGATGTGGCTAAGCTGACGAACTTGACGGGCGAATTTGAGTTTGCGATTCCAAGCGAGCGGCACAAGTTTATTTTCAAGAAGTTTGGCAACGGTGCACGGCAAGCCGAGAAGTTTGGCGAAGTGGAAGTAACTCTAGAGGGCGCGCGTCGTAACAACGCTGTCTTCGAAATTCGTGTACTCGCTGAATTCGCTAGCGACCAAGGAGCACTAGAATCGTATCGTGGTTGGGCACTCTCCAACGAAGCTTACTTGCTCGATCCTAAAGAACGACGCATCGAAAACGCGGGTTGGCAAACCTATGCCGTCACACAGAACGCAGTGGGCATGGCCTATCTGTTTCAAATCAATGGAAACCCAGACGACTTTACACTGGTGTACGAATCGCCAGCATCGATTACGCGTCAAGCCGTAAAATTCGAGCTCCGGGATATCGAGCTTCCATGAAACATCGACCACTCGTCGCATTTTTTGTGCTGTTAAGCCTAGCGGGTCTTCATTCCAGAATCGCATCTTTGGCATGTGCGCAGGAGGGAGTGAAGAATCTGGCAAAGTTGGGTGAACAATTCATTACCGCAAATGATGTTGATTTCCAACTCGGTCGCGTCGCGAACGAAAGCGTCGAACCGATGGCTGAGTTGCCACCCGCTGTTTTGCAATCCACGATTTATTTGATTGCACAGCA
>JBGSJB010000011.1:0-9362 GCA_041742175.1 Pirellulaceae bacterium | reverse complement strand
GGCAAGCCGCTAGTCCAGTTGCGTTTTCGCAACATGGATCTGCACATCGACCCATGCGACGCACCGATCTTGGAATTGACGCTCGATCAATCCAGTTACGACTCCACTCCGATGCAGCTCGCCTTCGACCATCACTTTTTGCTCAACGCATTACGTTTTGGTTTCCGCGAGTTCCATCTGCAAGCAAACAACTATCCGGTTTTTTGTACTGGTCGCAACCAGCGTTACACTTGGACTTCAATGCACGAGAGTCTCACCATCGGCCCCACGCCCGTGATGCGATCCATCTCTACCGACGAATCGCTCGCCGCAGCCTAAGCGTCGGTAGTCAACCCAAGTCCGCCCCTGGAGCCACATCCAGCGGGCGGACAGCTGCTGCAGTAAACGACACACTGCATGCAGCTTTTTCTTTTAGCTATCAGGTAGTCTAAGTGTTCAGTCACTGCGTTCCGCATAACGCACGACGCGGAACGACGCAATGAGGCCGCCAACGACCAGCCTGCCCACTCT
This sequence comes from Pirellulaceae bacterium, assembly GCA_041742175.1. Lineage (GTDB taxonomy): Bacteria > Planctomycetota > Planctomycetia > Pirellulales > Pirellulaceae > Aureliella. The sequence goes on along the minus strand of JBGSJB010000011.1, from coordinate 8,852 downwards.
AAAAGCATTTTGACTTTCCAGAGAAATTTCTCAATTGCAGATTTCCTGTGACCAAACGTGTCACGGACATTCGCTATGCTAGCGTCTTCTCGGCTTCAAACGTTAGGTGCTTATGTGGAATTGCGTACGCAAGTTGCGAAATGGACGTAGCCACGGGAGCTCAGGATGAGTCCTTACTCCATACCCCTAAAAACCACCTAGGCTCGAATACGCGGGAGTATTACTCCGAGGAGTGGGACACGATCTTGAAATTCTATGCGCATAGTGGGCGAGATCCGAAATTTTCAGATTGGCAAGCGCTATCAACTCATTTGCGGAACGTCAGTCGGCTTTCGAGTTCGTTCTTGAAAAATGCGATTGAGGACGAATTATTGGCGGAAGAGGCAATCGTCGCAGGATTGTTACATGATCTTGGAAAGTACAGACCAGAGTTCCAGCAGATGTTGCTCGGGCAAAATCCGCCGAGGAGCAAGACTTATCACAAGCAGGCGGGCGCTGCGAAAGCTTCGATGCTCGCAAATTTCCCAGTTTCATTTGCAGTCGCTGGCCACCACGGCGGAATTCCCAATAAGACCTGTTTGGCGACCGCGATACTATCGGAAAACGGCAGTACGGTGGCAACGCAGGTTTGGAAAATCGCGTGTGAAGACACTCCCGAATTGGCGACGCTAATGTCAACTTCGTGGAAACCTAAAGATGTGCTGCATGCTGACTTGATAACTCGATTGATTTTTAGCTGCTTGGTTGATGCTGACTGGAGTGATACTGGCAGCCATGATCGCGAAACCAAAGGCCTTCCGAACGAACCGCTAGCAGCGCGTTTTGAAGGCGAGAAGTGGCTCGCGAGGTTGCGCCTAACGCTTGATAACAAGTCGAAATCATGCCGTGAAGCGCATGTTCAGCAAGCCCGAGCAGATGTGTTGCACGCCTGTCTCGAAGCCGCCGAGCAATGCCCAAACGTTTTCTCGCTGACGGTTCCAACCGGCGGAGGCAAGACTCTAGCGGCGCTTGCGTTCGCATTCAAACACGCTGTTGCGTATGGGTTGCAGCGCGTGATCTATGTTGCGCCCTTTCTTACAATTCTCGAACAAAATGAAGAAGCCATTCGTTCTGCGCTTGAATTGCCGGAAAATGCGCCGGAGATCTTTGTACATCACAGTTTGGCTGATCCGCCGGGTGATGAAAATAGTGAGTCCACCGAGAGAGGCGCTGCCGCACGCCGCGCGGAAAACTGGGACGCACCGTTAATCATTACCACGAGCGTTCAGTTCTTCGAGAGCTTGTTTTCCAATAAGCCGGGGCGGTGCCGGAAGCTGCACAATGTCGCTCGCAGTGTAGTAATCTTGGATGAATGCCAAACGCTGCCGCCAAAGTTCGTCGCTCCAACTTGCGGAATGTTGAGACAGATTTCTGAAGAATTCAAGACGACGATTGTATTGTGTACAGCAACACAACCTGCATTTGATCACGACGAATTGAAGCCACACGAGCGGCTCGGGGCTACGGAGATTATCCCACGGGAGCTTGGGTTGTTCGAGCGGTTAAAGCGAGTGAGTATTCACTGGCCGAACGCAACCGATGCCGCGATCGACTGGCAAGAATTGGCCGCGCAAATGACGAACGGCGAAGGTCGCGACGAACAATCGGTGACTTCAGGGCAGGCCCTTTGCATCGTCAACTCGCGCAGAGCGGCAAGAGAGGTTTTCGAGGAACTTAAAAAGTTAGCAAGCGAAGCTGCCTTTCATCTCTCGACCAGCATGTGCCCGGCGCATCGTACAGCAACTCTCAACGAAGTTCGTCGCCGCCTGCGCGAAAAACTTCCCTGTTACTTAGTTTCGACGCAACTTATTGAAGCGGGCGTCGATGTTGACTTTCCAGTGGTTTATCGAGAACTTGGTCCGCTCGAATCGATCATCCAAGCTGCTGGGCGATGCAATCGCGAAGGGGCAATGCGTGATGCGAGCGGACGAATCGAGGGCCGCGTAATTGTTTTTCGCAGCCAACGTAGCATCGATGAGCCACAAAAGTACTTTCCGCCAGACGAATGGTACAAAGCGGGGAGATCAACGCTTGAGAATCACTTTCTAAACAAAGGCAGACTACCGCAGATCGACCAGCCCGCAGACATCCGCGAGTACTTCACGCGGCTCTATCACAGCGGCAAGCTTGACCCACACCACATCCAAGACGATCGTCGAAGTTTCAAGTTTGCGGACGTTGCTGCCAATTATCAGCTTATCGACCCAAATAGCATTGCTGCGATTGTTGCTACTTGGGAACCCCAACGTGCCGAAATTGACCGGCTGCTTGAAAAGTTGCGCCGCGACCCTTCGCGAGCTAACTTTCGCGCGTTGGCTCCCTATCAAGTCAACCTTCGGCTTTATGAACTCCGAACTGTCGGCGGTTCAATCGTGCCTGTTTCAGACCAGATCAAGTCACCTGTTTGGTACGGTCGTTACGACGACGACCTTGGGCTCAACACTGAAGCGACTGACGCGCTTCTTGTGTTTTAGAAAATTGATATGCGATTCACGAAAGATCACGCGAAATTGGAGGACAGCACAAAATGACGAAAACCGTGTCACTCAAAGTTTGGGGTGAATTCGCGATCTTCACTCGACCGGAGCTGAAGGTGGAGAGAATGTCGTATCCGATCATGACGCCTTCGGCGGCGCGTGGTGTATTGGATGCGATTTTGTTCAAACCTCAGATGCGATGGAATGTGCAACGGATCACGGCAATCCAGCCAAAATTTCCCGAAGGTGTTTCAGAATCCGCCATGGAACAGCCGTATCGACTTGTCGCGCTGCGACGGAACGAAATACAGGACAAAATTTCGACGAACACTGTTGGAACTTGGATGAAGAACCCGGAGAAGTGCAAGCCGTACTTCGTTGATTCAGCCGGGCGTGAAAGCATTCAAGGTGAGCACCGCACACAGCGGAACACGCTGGCGCTTCATCACGTTGCATATCAGATCGATGCAAACCCGGTGTTGACCTCAAAGGCGAATCAGCCACGCAAAAACGCACTCGACGTGGACGAAGAGTCGGGAGGCGACACAGAGATCAAGTACGTGGCGATGTTCAATCGCCGTGTTGCCAAAGGTCAGTGCTTCCATCGACCGTACTTGGGCTGTCGCGAATTTGCTTGTCACTTTGCACCGCTCGATGGAACCGAACGCGCGCTCGATTGGAATCAGTCGCTTGGGCTGATGCTATACGACATTCAATTCGGTAGCGATGGAACGAATCATCCAGGATTTTTCGAAGCCTCCATTCGCAACGGCGTGCTTCACTGCGATGCAATGTCTCCTAGCCCCGATGGCGTTCCAAGAGTCAGGATTTTCGGATGGGAAGAGAGCGAGGTGCTCGCATGATTTTGCAAAGACTATACGAACTCGCTGCTCGTGAACACTTGATTGAGGACACGGCATTTGTCGCAAAGGAAGTTGCCTGCCGCATCGATATCGACGACGAGGGGAATTTCCTTGGTCTGCAAGATCTGCGAGAGAGAATTGAACGGCCTGCAAAAGGTAAGTCGCCCGCAAAGTCATATCTTGCTGGTGGAAAGTCTCTGCAAGTTCCAGTTCGTCCCGTCGTTCGCGATTCAAGCGGAAAATGGAAAACCACCGATCCCGCTGCAGCAGGCAAGGAAAAGCCCGCCGTGTTTCTTGTGGACACGATCGCACGCGTGCTGCCTGTCGACAGGTTGATCGACAAGGATAAACGTGAGAAGTTTGCATCGCAGCGTGGAACATTCTGGCGATTTATGTGCTTATGCGTGAACGAACTGCAAACGGATGAGTTGATTGCCGTCGCGAAGTTTGTTGAACGATTCGCGAGCAACGAAGAATTGCATGAACGAATCGCCGCAGATGTCGAACGACTGGGTTTAACAACCAGCGATCTCTGCACTGTCGCCCTTTCGCGCGAGATGGGCAAATGCCTTGGCGAACGTGAGGATATACGCAAGTGGTGGCGAGATTTCTTCGGAGCCGACTTTGCGGTCCAACAACAAGCGGGAACGAAAGGGCTTTGCCAAGTAACGGGCCGTAAGACCACAATTGGGCAATCTGTCAAAAGCAAAGTAAAAGGCCTGGTGTCGATTGGATGTCGCGCCGACGCGTATCTCGTGACGGGACTCGATTCGGCGGACAGTTTTAATCTGAGTGGTGCGGAAGCATCGATGGTCTCGCCCGAAGGCATCGATGGTTTCACGCGAGCGATCAATGCACTGATCGGCAATGACTTTCCGGGTACAACGACGAGTCACAGAGTAAATGGCGTAATGTTCCTTTTTTGGACTCGCGAGAAAATCGAACATGACATGATGTCGCTATTCGAGCCTGATCCGGAACAGGTGAACGCTCTTTTAGCCTCCGCTGTCAAAGGCCGCAAATCGCTAGCGATAACGGATAAGAATGCATTTTATTTGCTGACGTTGTCAGGCAACTCAGCCCGCGTCGTCGTTCGAGACTACCTTGAGATGCCGATCGAAGCTATCCAGCGAGCGCTCGCACATTGGTTCAAGGACCTAACGATAGCCGACCTCTCAAAGGACGGTCAAGGATTTCCGAAGAGCGATTTTCCGATGTGGATGCTCGCATCTGCAACCGCGATGGATAGCGATGGCGTTGCACCTGACACACCAGCTCGGTTGATGGCTGCAGCTATTCAGGGCTCGCCAATTTCAGATTCGCTACTAGCTGCATGTTTGCGCCGGTTACGTGCCGAAGGTGCAGACGGTTTTCGCGCGGCACGTATGGCGTTGATCAAATTGACTTTAATTCGTAAGGGGGTAAACGTGACCGAGACTCTTGACCAATCTGAAGCACACCCGGCATATATTTACGGGCGTTTGTTGTCAATCTTTGAACAAATTCAGTACGACGCCTTAGGGGACGTCAATGCAAATGTTGTCGACAAGTTCTACGGAACGTTCAGTGCTGCACCTGCGCTGGTATTCAGCCGACTTTTTTCTAATTCACAGAATCACTTGAGAAAACTTAAGTCGGAGAACCCTGGTGCATATGTTAACGACGACAAATTGCTTTCGGGAATCGTCGCAATGCTGCCCGCAACACCACCACGAGGTCAATTGTCATTGCAGGACCAAGGCAGATTCGCGCTTGGATATTATCACCAACGCGCCAAAAGGTTTCAGCAAATTGCGGAACGCAAAGCCGCGAAAGCCGAATCGATTGCAGCACTTGGCTAAAGCTTAGACCATTTGACCGCACTTGCACTTTCTCTCGCACCCACTTCACCAGGCAATACGTACACCAATTTTTATTCCAGTGCGATCACATTGAACGCATGAAACACTTAAGGATGACTCGATGACTACTGCAATAACGAAACCAACAACCGCCGTTGATCAACGCTACGACTTTGTTCTGCTATTCGATGTTCAAGACGGAAATCCCAATGGAGACCCAGACGCGGGAAACCTGCCTCGAACCGATCCGCAGTCATTGCAAGGTTTGGTCACAGATGTATGCCTAAAACGAAAGATCCGCAACGCTATTTCAGTACTAGCTGGAGATCGCCCGGGATGCGAACTGTATTTTCAAACCCAAGATGCCGTTTATGAGAAACGCGTGTTAAATCTGCAACACAAACGAGCTCAAGAAGCAACCGGAACAAAAGATGCGACGGAGGCAAAGGCGAAGGCGGACAACACTGCTAAGGCGCGTAAGTGGATGTGCGAAAACTTCTACGATGTGCGAACCTTTGGGGCGGTCATGACCACCGGCGTTAACTGCGGGCAAGTCCGTGGCGCATGTCAAATCACCTTCGCGCGCTCTATAGATCCGATCGTACCAATGGAATTTTCAATTACGCGAAAATCAGTGACGACCGAGGAGGAAGCAAAGAAGCAAGCAAAGAACGACGGATACGTCACAGGTACGATGGGGCGGAAGAACGCTGTGCCCTATGGTCTCTATCGATGCCAGGGTTTCATCAATCCGTATCTCGCACGTGATACTGGTTTCAACACCGATGATTTGCAACTTCTGTGGGACGCGCTCAAAGGAACGATGTGGGAGATCGACCGCTCGGCCAGTCGAGGTCTGATGTGTACACGCGGCTTGTATGTGTTCGAGCACGATTCGATGCTGGGCAGCGCTCCGGCCCACGAACTGTTCGACCGCATTCGTGTTGAACCGCTTGGTGCCGATGCCGCGCCGCGAAGTTTTGATGAGTACCGCTCGAAAATTCACATCGATGTTGAAGGGCTTCCTGAGAACGTGAAACTTCATCGAATGGTTGGTTAACCGTGGTCGCCGACGATTGCAGTAATTCCGTTCCAATTGTTGCTGAGTCAGTAGCACCCCCGTTTCCTGAAGAGTCCTATTTGAGCATTCACGCGCTCAATGACCTTCTCTTTTGCGAGCGGCGGGCGGCGTTGCATCTACTCGAGCAGATTTGGAAGCACAATCAATACACGACCGAAGGCTCGATCGCACACCGCAATGTCGATGTTGAGGGGAATCGCAAACGTGGCGATAAGCGGAACGTGACGGGGATGTGGGTGGTGTCGCATCGGTTGGGGTTGATCGGCAAAGCGGATTTGGTGGAGCTGCGAGCGGGTGCGAATGGGGAAACAGTGCCTTATCCGGTCGACTTCAAACGAGGCAAGAAACGTCGCTGGGATAACAACGAAGCTCAATTGTGCGCTCAGGCTTTGTGCTTGGAAGAGATGATGAATGTCTCAGTTCCGCGCGGAGCGATCTTTCATATCAAGAGCGGTCATCGCGAAGAAGTTGAGTTCGATGCGGAACTGAGATCGAAGACCATTCGAGCTGCGGAACGCTTGCGCGAACTGATCGAGCGACGCGAAACACCGCTGGCTAAGTATCATCCAAAATGCAAAGGTTGCTCGTTGCTGGAATGGTGCATGCCGAAAGCGCTGCGGCCACGTGCGACGGCTGGTAAGTACTTGCAGTCGCTGATGCTGGATGGGAGCGTGAATGACGCTGCGGAGGATTCGCTTTGAAGCTTGAGGATTGTAGCAACGGCGAGGCAGAGCCTCGAAGACAGGGCGTTATTAGGCGGAGCCAGGTAACGAGAGCGCGAGGCAAGCGGGGCGGTTTAATGTTGCCGTGGCAACGCTGAAAGATATCCGATGAAACATCATCTCAACACGTTGTACATTTTTACGCAGGGTGCTTACCTTCGCAAAGAATCAGAAACCGTTGTCGTGCGTATCGACAAGCAACCCAAAGTTCGACTGCCGCTGATCAACATCGGTGCAATAGCTTGTTTTGGTCGAGTCGGGGTGAGTCCGCAGTTGATGGGGCACTGCGGCCAAAATGGAATCGCAATCACTTACTTGACTGAGCACGGTCGATTTTTGGCAGCGGTAAATGGATTCACGCCCGGCAACGTGCTGCTGAGGCGCGAACAGTATCGCCGCGCGGATGATCTTGAGTCGGCGAAGCTGATCGCGCGAGCTTGCATTATCGGCAAACTGGCCAACTATCGAACCGTGCTGCGGCGCGGCGTTCGGGACCAAACCGCTTCCGAAGCGACCGAACGGTTGGAGCGGGCCGCGAATCGCATCGATGCGGCACTTCGCAACCTCAGCGATTCACTTTCGCTCGATCAACTGCGCGGGATGGAAGGCGAATTCAGTGCAAACTACTTCGGCGTCTTTAACGACTTGATAACTTCTCAGCGTGAGCAGTTCATTTTCGCGGGACGAACGCGTCGACCGCCGACTGATAAAGTGAACGCGATGCTGTCGTTCCTGTACAGCATGTTGACCAACGACTTGCGGTCAGCCTGCGAAGCGACGGGTTTGGACGCAGCCGTCGGTTTTCTGCATCGCGACCGGCCTGGGCGACCGAGTTTGGCGCTCGACTTGATGGAGGAGTTTCGTCCGGTGCTGGTGGATCGTTTGGTACTGTCATTGATCAATCGAGGTCAAGTCAAGGCAAGCGGGTTCATCGAGGATCCCGGTAATGGCGTACGGATGGATGAGGCGACGCGGAAGCTGATTGTTGGTGCGTATCAGCGTCGAAAGCAAGAGATAGTGACGCATCCTTTTCTTGACGAAAAGATGACGCTGGGTTTGGTCCCGCACATTCAAGCTCGCTTGTTGGCCAGGCATCTGCGTGGGGACTCGGACGCATATCCGCCCTTTGTATGGAAGTAGGTGAGTTCGATGATGGTGCTGGTAACCTACGATGTCGCGACCGCCGATCGAGCTGGGCAGCGTCGATTGCAGAAAGTTGCGAAGAAGTGTCTCGACTACGGCCAGCGTGTTCAGAACTCTGTGTTCGAGTGTTCGATTTCGATGGAGCAGTTCGTTCGGCTGAAGTCGGAGTTGCTGGAGTTGATTGACGTCAGTTCGGATAGCTTACGTTTCTATTTTCTCGGCAACAATTGGCAGCATCGTGTCGAGCACATTGGTGCGAAGTCGGTAACGCCGATCGACGACCCGCTGATACTCTGAGTGAGCCTCCGCGAACCCCAAGCGCTTACGCTCGCCCCAGTAGGTTCGCGACGCAGCAACTCGTTGCGCCCCTTCCGTTTGCATCGTAGGGTCGTTTTAAATTCCCTTTGCACTGCCACTTTTTCGTCGGTCCGCGATTCCTTACCCCTTACTCATTGGTACCGCACAACTTATGTTCAAGGGATCGACCGCTCGCGAGAGCGGTCGCGGATTGAAACTGTAGGAGAAAAACATGCAAAAAATGATTTTCGTATCGACCGCTCGCGAGAGCGGTCGCGGATTGAAACCTTAGATCCAAGGTTTTGCGAGTTGTATAATTGCATCGACCGCTCGCGAGAGCGGTCGCGGATTGAAACTAATTCACATTCAAGCAACCATGAGCCAACACA
>JBGSJB010000010.1:0-34069 GCA_041742175.1 Pirellulaceae bacterium | reverse complement strand
CAAGCGACTCGAAATCGATTTGAGACGGTCAAAATGTATTTACGTTCTTCATATCGCGATCTAAGGCCTTTTGTGGCGATCCAGGCTAAATAGCTAAACGCCAAAAGGCCGTCATCGCCTAGATTAAAAGCTTGAAGGCCGCGGGCAGTTCCGATTCCGAAGAGAGTGCGCATGAGGACGCCGAGATTATAAGCTGCGGTGGCAATCGAATGACGCTTGCGAACCTTATCAAAACCTCGCAACCAAGTCCGACGCGCTCCGCCAGTCTCCAGCACGTGAGCGAACGTGCGCTCGACCTTTTCACTGCGGACACGCTGCAACTTCTTGCCTTTGTCGGCCTTCAAACGGCGACGATTTGCTTCGACTGCTTTGCGCTTCAACTTCGAAACACCTTTCCAATTCCGCTTGCCAGTGGGCGATTTCGGCTCAGCGATGTAGCTTCTAAACTGAGTTCGCTGTGCGAGTGTCTCGAGCAAATCGGTCGAATGATAACCCTTGTCAGCAACCACTTCAGTGATCTTGGCATCGATGGTCGCTTCATTCAAATGCGTCTGAGCTGCATGCAAACTGTCTTCGATCGTATTGGTGTCTGCGTTATCGCCCGCATAAATCTCAGCGGCAAGTATCAAGTTCGAATCCGCATCCACAACATGCTCAGTCTTATAAGCCAAGTGTGTCGTGCCGTCTTTCATCTTCGCGATGCGTGCGTCTGGATCGGTCGTACTAACCCAGTCATCATTCGCCGCACTCTTGCCCTTACGCTTCTTGTCGAAGGCTCGAACCTCGTCGTCCGTCGGTTGCGCGTCAGCTTCGATCACACCTTCGCGTCGCATGATGCCGACTACATACTCACGCCAGTCCTCGCCCGTGTCGCGTCTGACGATGCTCTTCATCGCCGCGTTGGCTTCGAGCGTCGAGGAGTCGACCGCGACCGTTTTACCATTAAGCAGTTGTTTGTCGCTGGCCAGTTTCAAGACCCATCGAAACATCGCTTCATGGACTTCCTGCGGCAAGCGTTCGCGGATCTTAGACAGCGATGAATGATCAGGCGTCTGCTCTGTTAACGCTATACCCAAGAAACTTCGCAGCGACAGGCTATCTGCGCATCGCCAGGCAATCCCGCGTTGCGATTGAATGCCTTCGAAGTAACCCACCAACAACATGCGGAAGTAAACTCCCGGCGGCACACCCGGTCGCCCCACACCTTCGCTGTAATGCGGCTTGCAAAGCTCTTCGACCCACGCATCAAAACCCGCTTCACGCAGCAACGCATCGAGCTTCTGGTAGAAGATATGCCCAACCGATTTCGGCAAGTCCGTTGCCAGCACAAACAGATCTTCTTGCCCACCACTTTTCCGCCGACCAAGCGCCATCTCAATCTCTCCCAAAGCACTCGAAGCCCAATGCCCCTAAAATAGCGCGGCCTGTGAGTTTTTCAACGGGCTGCTAGACCAGCCAACCCGCCGCCGCCAGTTGTGAACACATGGCCAATATCATAATTAGCGTTACCGATAACGGCATCAATATTCGACTGGTTCTCTCCCAGCAACGCACCCGGATTGTTATTTGAATAAGGATCGGTAGCGGCGTCGGTATAGATCAGCAGCTCGTTGTTCGCTACTAACTGCAAGCGAATTGAAAGTTCGCTCTCGTAAATTCCTGAAACGCGGTTCATTGCTGTTACTACGGCCGCTTGTCCGGCCAGCACCGTACCGCCGTGAAACGCGGTATATTCGCCCGACGCGGCAACTGCGGTGCGATAGATTCGCAGCTCGGTTCCTGTTCGACTCAGCCTCGTGTTGCCCGTCGCAGGACCTTCACCAGCTAGATCGCTGTCGCTTGAAGCATCAAGCCTTAAGCTCGTTGTATCCACAGTCCGGACAAACTCCTCAACCACTCCCTGCTCTTTGGCTTCAGGGACAAGAAACTCACCAGTTAAAAAATAGCTTGCGTACAAACCGCTATCGTTATTCAAACGACTATATGGATCCACATAATAGGCACCGTCCGGCGAAAGGACTTGTCCGTGGAAGCCAGCCGGTGTGAGATCAAAGCGAGCTTTCGCACCTGGATTATCGATACCCTGTCCCGCATAGGTTTGGATCTCAGGAAACTTCGCCGCCAATTCCGCTTCCATAATCGGCGAAGCGACCACGGAGAAACGCTCGAACAAGCCATCTGGACGCGGCAGAGAAATAACAACGCTTGAGTTCGCTGCCGACTCGGTGAACTCGAGCGGAGCATCTGCTAATTGGTTGCGCAAGTCGCTTTCGCTGAGCGAATAGAGTTCATATTCGAGCGCGCGAATTTCCGAAGCAATCGAAATATCTTCGGCGCTGATCGGACTCCATACCGCGTCCGTAGTAACATAACTGAGCGAAGCAGTCATCAAACATCGCGACTCTAGCAGCTCCGTTATCAGCATCCGTCGCCGCCAAGCAGGCTGTGTGTCAGGATGTGATTTACGGACCGGTCGTCTCCGTATAGCGGGACGATTCGCGCTTGCCGACCGATTCTGGGGGCAGGCGAACGAATGGGTAGACAGCCGATGGTTCATGGCGATTACTCTTGCAAAAATGATCTTGCGTGCCGAAGAATATTTCTGACAACTGTAGCTACCGAAGGCTTCAGAAGCAACGCAGAGACGCACATTACCATGATTCTTCGGAACACTATCTGATAACAGTTAACAAACCGCCGTAAACAAGTGCGCTAGTGATTTGGGTCCACCCTTGATCACGCTTGATTACGCGTCACGACGGCAGCGGGATATTGAATGTGATGTCATGGAAATTGCGAGCCCCGTTTCAATGGTTCACGAATATAATACCGCTGCCCGTCGACGGTACTTGAGCATCTGACGTCGAGCGAATGTTAAAATTACTGGAACACCATTACTGCTGGATCACCGTTACTGGAAAATTGTGCCGTACCTTTGGATGCTGATAGGCTCGTTTTTTTTCGCTGCGATGGGATTGCTCATCGAGTCGCTGGGCACGGAGTTTTCGTTCGCGTGGATTGCGACGATTCGCAGCGCGGTCGCCAGCTTGATTGCGGTCGGCATGGTCCTATATGCGCGGGCTGAGTTTGTTGTTTGGCGGCCTGCTAGTTTATGGATGCGCAGTCTTGCGGGCTGTAGCGCGATGTTGTGTTTGTTCTTCGCGATGACGCACTACGACGTTGCGGTGGTTCTGTCGCTGTCGAGTATGTATCCGATCTGGGTGGCAATACTCGGCTGGCCAATGCTCGGTCAGCTTCCATCTCGCGATACTTGGCTGGCTCTGACGATCAGCACTGTGGGGATGTGGATGATCTATTCATCGGCGACGGCACCTGCGACTTTCAATGGCGACCATTTGCATTACGCACCACAAATCGCTCTGCCGCTGGCTACGCTGGCTTCTATGTTTAGTGCGGTGGCATTGATCGGCTTGCATCGTGTCAAACAAGTTGACCCGAGAGCTGTCGTAACTCACTTCTCTGCTGTTTCTACTTTCTTGTCACTGATGCTATGGTTCTGCATGCCAGCGACATCCATCGAAGCTGCGCCGCACAGCGGAAGCCTTTTGCGTTTGATTGCCGTCGGTGTAGCAGCTGTCTTGGGGCAGCTATTCTTGACCAAAGCCTTTGCTGCTGGACGCCCTGCTCGAATCAGCGTTATCGGGCTCAGCCAAGTTGCTTTCGCAGCGATCTACAAGTGGCTCGTCGAAGGACGCATTCCATCCAGCCTGGCTGTTCTCGGCATGCTCTTGGTAATCGGCGCCACGCTGTGGGTCATGCTGCGCAACCAGTCGCAAGACTGATTGGCCGAGTCGACTTTGGGCGAATCGGTCACCTTGATTCTGAACACTCGTCTGTTTGGGCGGTTCGGACTGTGAATTGCACAGCAAGCGTGCAGATGACCCACAGAGCGACCTAAGTCTTAGCATTTGTTGCTTGGCGACGTTGGCGGTCAGAATTCTTGAGAGAGGACAGGAGCAGTGGCTTTGGCTAACGGTATGTTTACTTCGCTGCTTATGATGGCAATCGTCAGTAGCGCGAATAGTGCTTTCATTCAACCTGTGAATGCACAGTCAATCGGCGCGACCGAAGGGGCTCCGCGGGCTTTGGACTCGGACAGAGACGACTTGGCTACAGCTCCGACCAAGGTGGACGTTAAACCAGTCGCACGCGATGAGGAGATTCGCAAACGACTTGAAAGCGTCTATGAAGCCACCGGCTGGTTCACTGACCCACACGTTGAAGTTCGAGAGGGAGTGGTCTTTCTCAATGGATTGTCGGAGACCGATGAACTTAAGAAATGGGCTGGCGATTTGGCGAGAAACACACAAGATGTGGTCGCGGTCGCCAACCGCATGGAGGTCACTGAGCCATCGGTCTGGGACTTTAGTCAAGCGTGGAACGGATTGCTGGGGTTGTGGCACGACTTTGTACGTTCGCTTCCATTCATATTCTTTGGGCTGCTGATCTTAGCGCTGTCGGTCGTCGCGGGAGTGCTAGCGGCACGAACTTCACGAACATTACTGCAGCACAAAATTCGAACTCCGCTGCTGCGAGCTGTCGTAGCGCGATCTATCGGCGTGCTTGTCTTCTTGTGCGGAGTTTACATTGTTCTTCGTGTCTCTGGCCTAACGCAATTGGCTCTGACGGTCGTCGGCGGGACCGGCTTAGTCGGTCTAGCCGTCGGCATTGCATTCCGCGATATCACCGAGAACTTTCTGGCCAGTGTTTTTCTCAGCATGCAGCGGCCTTTCGAGACAGGTGACTTGATCGAAGTTGCCGATGTCACTGGATATGTTCAGCAGTTGAATATCCGCACAACTATCTTAATGACATTGGAGGGCAACCTCATTCAGATCCCCAATGCCACAGTTTACAAAAGCAACCTTCGGAACTTTACAACCAACAGCAATCGACGCGAGAGCTTTCAAGTCGGAATTGGTTATGACGACCCAATTAACTTGGCGCAGGAGATCGCTCGTAAAGTTTTGATAGACCATCCCGCCGTCTTGAACGATCCAGAACCCTCAGTGTTGGTCGACAGTCTAGGTCCTTCAACAGTCAACTTGAAGGTGTACTTTTGGTTGAACGGTCGCGCATACAGTTGGTTAAAAGTTCGTTCCTCGGTGATCCGCCAAGTTAAAATTGCTTATCAGAACCAAGGTATTTCGATGCCCGACGAAGCTCGCGAAGTCGTCTTTCCGAAAGGAATTCCTGTTACAGTACAGAACGGCGAACCAAGCCAGCAAAGCGACGCTGAACCGATCAAGCACTCGCCCACACCAATACGGCGCGAAGAATCCGAAGCGGCTTCTACGACTGCAGAAGGTGGACTGGCGAGCGAAGCGGGCGTTATCACCGAACAGGCCCGACAAGTCGAACCGCTACGCGACGACGAAAACCTGTTGAAGAGCCCGTCCAAAAAGCAGGCCGCTAATGAAGCTTCTGCAAAGTAACTACGATCAGCTGCGCGCTAGGTCGGGCGGCTGAGCAGCCCTCTCGCAGTTAGCTAACGTGGATCGCTGACGGGCGACGCCGATTCGTCTGGCCAAATGAAGCGGGGAATGCTACATTTGGGACCGTACGGTCCAAAACGTTGTGTTGAGCGACCGGTGCTGGTTCTCCAGGTGACAATCGCAAATGCAAGAGCAGTTACCAAAGCTAGACCCTAGCGAATGGGTATCCCAACACGGAGAGACCCTGTATGCATACGCCATGTCGCGACTGAGGAATGCGGATGCGGCCGAAGACGTGGTGCAAGAAGCACTTCTCGGTGCCCGGAAGAATCTGAGCAATTCTCCACCTAAAAGCGATGTTGGCCCATGGTTGATGGGAATCTTGAAGAAAAAAGTTGTGGATCGACAGCGTCAACAAACTCGTGTTGACACAGCGACCGGCGACGTAGATTCGATCTTAGATAAGCTTTTCGATAAAAATGGTCATTGGTCCAAGGCTGCTTGCGATGCCGACCCGCTTCGGCTCGATTCTCTTGAACAATCGGAATTCATCGGAATTCTGCAGCATTGCCTCGATGGATTGCCACCGAATCAAGCTGCTGTTTTCGTCGGCCGCGAGGTCAATGAGCTAAATCCAGGGGACTTGTGTAAGGAACTTGGTGTGAGTTCGACAAACCTCTGGGTGCTCATGCATCGAGCCAGGTTACGACTCGCTGAGTGCATTCGTGCGAGATGGGCGATGGGAGACGTCTAGGATGCTTAATTGCAAAGACATGACGAAACTGATCTCCGATTCTTTGGAAGGAAAGATCTCGGTGCGTCAGCGCTTGGAGTTGATGCTTCACATCATGATGTGTGGTATGTGTCGAAGGTTCCGTTTCAACATTATCGAACTTCGCAAGCGTATCCGGGGATCAAAAACGCTTCTGAATCGATTCAGCACTGTCGCTACACCCATGCCGCCCGCAACGAAAGCGAGGTTGCAAGAAGTCGTCAAGCGGCAACTCGGATGATCGTTCGTTAACGGTAACTACGAAGAGAGCTCGAGCCTGCACCCGAGCAACTGCTTATCGGAGTCGATGAGGGTGATTTAGTAGCACCGTATTGCAGTGTGTACGACGGATAGTAAACCGAGCTCGGTGCCGGGTAGTAGGCGTTATAAGTCGGCTGCGTTGAACCTACTGCAACCGGATACTGGGAGATCGAATGCGTCGAGTGATCGATGATCGGCCCGGTGGCTGGCGACACAACTGGCGACACGCCGCTTCGCATCGAACAGGTACCGTTGGCACAGGTCTGTCGCGGGCTGTAAGTAACAGCAGGCAAAGTCCATGTGCTACTGATACCGGAAGCTTGATAGTGTCTACTTTGTGGCTGACTGCTCTGAGAACTACCTGATGGAAAAGCGGGCGCTGAGTAATTACTGCGTGTGCCGCTTTGTGCGCACGCCAGTGTCGCACAAAGATTCAAAGTCATCAGAAGCGCAATGGGAAAAAGTCGATTTCGAAACACGTTGCGTACCTTTTTACGAAGTTGAAATCAAAGTGTCGCCTTGTGCTCAGTGAAAAGGCTATACAGGCGCGCACGTTGGCGGAGCGAAAGGCGACCACGGGAAATTCAGTGCCTAGGAGGGCATGACGACTCCGGCACATTCTTACCTATACCCTTCGCTGGCTCTGTGTGATTTCACACATTCAATAGGTATTTGTTTAAAGGCGTGGTCATCGCACTGCATTTAAATTTATAAGATGCGAAGCCAGTTGCACCCGGGGGCATATTAATTTGCATCGCGGCTGTAAGGTTCTAGGACTTGCGCCGACAGTTAGTCAGTCAGCAGTGGATTCGATGGAGAATTCCCGCACAATTTCGACTCAATACCAGGAACAAGTTATGATCATTCAGCTTCGACACAAATTAGTGTTTGCTTTCGGATTGCTTTCAGTGCTAGTGACATCGTCGCCCGTGTGCGCTCAATCGGGCACCAGGGCACCAGCGGGTTCTTCGCGAATTGTAGTGCCGGGAAGTGGCACAGTGAAAAGCGAAGCGGCAATCGCTCTAAACGGCTATTGCCCAGTTTGTATCATCGAAATGAAGAAATGGATCAAGGGTGACAGCCGGTTTGCTGTTGTGCAGGACGGCAAGACTTACCTGTTCCCAGGCGATGAACAAAAGCAGATGTTCCTCAAGAATCTTGACAAGTACACGCCAGCATTGGGTGGCAAGTGCACGGTCTGTCTCGTGGAAATGGGAAAGACGGGTGACGGATCTGTGCAGTTCGCTGCGATGCATGAAGGGCGATTGTTCCTTTTTCCCGGTGAAGAACAAAAGCAGATGTTCTTGAATAACCCGGCCAAGTACGCCACGGCGGATCTTGCTGCCCAAGGACAATGCACTGTTTGCCGAGTTGAAATACAGAAAGAGGTACAAGGCAAGCCCGAGTTCACAGCTGTCTACAAGGACATGCGATATTGGTTTCCATCCGAAGAGCAGCTCAAGATGTTCGTATCAAATCCAGTCAAGTACGAAGTCAAGTAGCTCTCGTCCCGCGATCAAACCCCGGGCTCGTTTAACCGCGTGCCCATCGGGCTGTGCAGTATGCGGCGTGACGTTAGCGCGGTGCGTTGCCCATTCGGTCAAACAAATGGAATTAGGCCGGATGCTCGTGGAATAGGCGGCATTCAACGCCGCATCCTCGAATCGTGCGTAAGAAAAATGGAAGCTGAGAGATGCTCAAAGCAACTCTGCCGTCGATCAATGTACATCTTTCGTCCGCCCTTACGCGGGTCGACAGCGACTTGATGGGAAGCGATTGTTCACGTAGGCAGTCTCAACTGTTTTTGCCTATTGTTTACTCTGCGCATAGTCCGTATCGTCGGCAGAGCGAACGACGGCTTTCTTAAATGGACGCAGGACCATCCCGATCAGCGTGCGCCAGGATTGCTCCGAATCGTCTTCTTTCAAACCAAGTTCAATCTCACTCGGATTGTTTCGCATTCTGAATGAACCAAACAATCGGTCCCAAACCGAAAGCACACTACCGTAGTTCGAATTGGTTTCTTTGCGTGATATCGAATGGTGAACCCAGTGCATCCAGGGCGTAACAATGATCGGTCGCAAACATCTGTCGACTGCTGAACCGATGCGCACATTGCTGTGGTGAAACAGAATGACCGGTAGCAGTATCAATTCGTAAATCAACAGCATAGGCAGCGAGACGCCAAGCATTGGTAGAACCAAGAGCCGAGCGACACCAGACAGTATGATTTCTCCAGTGTGAAATCGAACCGCAGAAGTAGCATCCAGTTCGCGGTCAGAGTGGTGCACCGCGTGAAAACGCCAAAGGAAAGGAACGTTGTGATTCAGCCAATGCCAAACGTACATCCATAGATCGATCAGGATTAAGCCGATCGCGAATCGGACCCCAGCCGGCCACCTGCTGGGTAACTGGTTAAGCAAGCCAAACGATTTCTCTTTTGACCACTCGGTCACGACCATTAACGCAGCTCCGAAGAGAACGCTTCCAATGACTGCGTTTATGACGCCGAGCAGAATATTGGATGCACCATGACTTACCCTGCGACTTCGGCCTGCGAACATTGGGAATAGGGATTCACCGATCCACAACGCGACCAACATTGCAACGATGATCGCATTCTTTGTTGGAATCGCCCACGACCAGTCTTGACCGTCTATATGCATATCACCCTGACTCGATTAGCAACAGAACTAATGATTGTTTTCTCCACTCTCTCCGCATTGTACGAAAGCGACGTTAACGAAGTCCGATCCTAAGTTGTCAATTAAGTTTCGACCATTACTTGCCGACCATGCGAGCCGCTCACAAGCCCTTCGATGTTTGCACTGAAACATGCCCTTGAGATATGGCGACGAACTAGTACTGGAAGTCGCGCGAAACTAGTCGCCGACGGGCAATACATTGAAGCGCGAGATCACGGAACAAGCTTGAGCGAAAGCTGCAGCGGTCGCTGAGGCTGGTAGAGCTTCGAGGTTAGCGGCGGCGTCGGCGAGTTCTGTCCAGGCTGCATTGGCCGCTGAGCCGCGAAGACGGTGGGCGATTAGTTGAATTGTTTTGAAATTTCCGCGGACAGTAGCTTCATTTAAGCGTTGGATTTCTGCCGGAAGTTGCTCGGACAGCAGACGGCGAAGTTCGGCTCTCAATTCACCAAACTCTGTTGGAGAGTCCGCTTCGGTACACGATGTCTGTCGGCTATCCGACTGCAACGCTCGACCCAATTGATCGCTTAACTCGTCAAACTCGATCGGTTTGTAGAGTACGCCGGCCACATCGATTTCCATAGGCAAGTTCTGTTTGGTGAACTGGCAATCGGCCGTGATGATATAAACTAGGGCTCGCCTCGCGACTGGCAATGCGCGAATGGAATTCACCAGTCCCAGACTATTCTGCGAGCCCACGTGCAGATCTAAGAGCACCAGTTGTGGAAGCCGTTCCTTGTACAATTGCAGAGCCCGCTCCAGGCTGCTGGTGCCGCACGCCCTGATTCCCAGTCGCTTCAGATAATCGCGAAGCAGCAACCGATTTACATTTGAATCATCGACGACAAGCGCGGTGACGACTCCCTTGTCGGAGTCGTAACGAAGTGAGTTCCGCGAAAGAGACTGAGACTTGCTCTCATGCTGCGCGGTGGTTTCGTTTTGCTCTGCGACCTTCGTTGGCAGTCGAATCGAGAAGATACTTCCTTCGCCCAGTTTGCTCTCGACGGCGATCGTGCCTCGCATTGCTGCAACTAACGAAGCCGTGATGGGCAGTCCAAGTCCCAAACGTGGGCCCATCACCGACGGTCCGTCTTGTGGATTGAGCTGCACAAAGTTCTCGAAGATGCGGTCGAGGTTGGCTCGCGCGATGCCACAGCCAGTATCGCGAACCGAGATGTTCAACCAAACTTGGTCTGCTTCAAGTTTCGCTTCTGGGTTATCTTCAAGCCATGTGCGGCACTCGATCTCGCCAGTCGAAGTGTAGCGAATCGCATTTTGAATCAAGTTAAAAAGGATCTGACGAACTCGGTATTCGTCGAGCAAGAAGCACGCACCACTGGGAAGCTCATTGACTGCGCGCAAATTCAAAGACTTCCGATGCGCCTGTTGCCTTAGGAGCTTGACGCAGTCGCTGACTAACTTAGCAAGGTTCGTTTTTTTCAGATGCAGTGTTAGTGAAGAACCGCTTTCGGCACTCGAAACGTCCAGCAGATCATCGACGAGATGACGCAAAGTCCGCGATGCGTAATACGCCAGATCGGCGCGCTGCTTTTGATTGTGCGTGAGCCGACCGTTCCGAATCAGTCCGAGCATCCCAAGGATTGCATGCAGTGGTGTTCGCAATTCATGGCTGACGCGAGCCAAGAACTGCGTCTTGGCGCGATTCGCTTGCTCTGCTGATTCTTTCGCAGACTCTAACTGTTCAGTAACTGCACTCAATCGCTGGAAGGTTCGATTCAAGGATTCAATTGCGGGTGAAAAGATAAACAGACCCTCGCACACCAGTACCAGTAAAGTGGCGATTAGCAGGCCGCGTTCGATCCATTGCAGTCGACTCACCCGCTGCCTGGCTTCCAACTCGTACTGGGCGACGATGGCATCCATCGATGATAAAAAAGCGTCGCTATGCTGAATCAGCGCAGTGCGCTCTTCGACGCTAAGCAGTTCTTTCTCAGCAACTGGCAGGCGCTCAATAACGAACATAGCGATCGATTCAACTTTCGCAAAATCGGGCTCCAGCTTCGCAAACAGCTCGTCGACGGTTTGGCTGTTAGCTTCTGCTAGACCGACCGCTGTCGACGCGGTCGCAAGACCGAAGTGATTCGCTCGCCATACGCCCAAAGAATCTTCAAGATCAGTCTCAGGTTTCTGGTTGGCAGGTGGATTTATTTCCGCGCTTGGCTCGAAGGTTGCTTGCAATCTTCGATCTGCATCAAGAGCCAGAATATTCCGCGGAATGCGTTGGCTCAACATTCTCTGTCGTCCAGCGATGTTGACGGTGGTCGAATCGCCTTGCAAGGCGGAAAGTGACCATTGAACGAGCACCTGTCCGGTGATGGTAAGCATGGCCACCATGCTCAACGCGAGGATGTAGAGCCACTTGATTGTGCGAGTTTGAGGAGTGGGAGAATTGTTGATTGCCATGCTTAACCAATCTCGTTGACGTCATCATTCGCTTCAGAATCAGACAGCCGCGACAGATCGATTTGAGTTGCAACGATCTTCTTGCGAAGGCTGGTCCGAGTCATTCCCAGGATCTTCGCCGCTTGAGCTTGATTGCCGTGTGTGCGACGTAACACCAGTGTTAGAATCGCTCGATCAAGCTCCGCGGTGGCGTCGTCATACAGGTGATCCGTTGCACTTTTGCAGCGTTCTTCCACAAACTGAGCAAGGTCCCAAGCGCCAATGTCGTGATTCGAAGGCGACTTGTCAGCGACTTCACGGAACTCCGCTCGACCGCTGTCGAGCGCCTGGTGTAGTGCCGCGCTGGCTAGCACCGCGCCTCGTGACTCTTGCAGCGCCGTTTGCAAGACGCTTTTCAGGTGCGCGACATTCCCTGGCCAATCGTGCTGGCGCAGCAAGCTTAAAGCCGACGCGCTCACACGTGGTGGGCCCTGATTTTCGTTCGTCGCAGATACTAGGGCCAAGCGTTGCATGAAGTGGGTGACGAGCAATTCAAGATCGTCTTCGCGATCCCGGAGCGCTGGAACACGCACTGTGTAGGGGCTAAGGAAGTAGTAAAGATCGCTCCTCAGCAATCCACGCTCGAGCAGCTGCCGACCCGGAATCGACGAGGAAATAATCAACCTAACTGACTGGTCTCCAGGACCTACGTACTGAAGTGAGGCCAGTAGCTTGGCCTGCGTGTTAGATGACAGCGAGGAAATTTCTTCGACTAACAGGGTTCCACCACGACACTGCGGAAAACATTCGTCTAGTGTCGCTTTGTCTGCCTGCCGAATAGCCTCGGAAAGTTCTTCGCTGCTGATCTTTAAGAACTTGGCCTGCTGCCGAGGTCCGTAAGAATGAATCGCGCGGGCAATCATCTCTTTGCCGGTACCAACTTCGCCCTCGATCAACACAGCGTCCGACAAGTTCGCGAGTCGACCAATGTTTTTATAAACTTCTTGCATCGCTCGACATCGACCAATCAAGACGTCGCTATCGTTACTTGCGCTCGGTGCGTTTTCTACAAGCACTGGAAGACGAGTCAAATTTCGGTACTCAAGTGCCTCGTGCAAACGCTTCTTGAACAAACTGAAGTTAATGGGCTTTGTCAAGTAATCGAAGGCGCCACGCTTGATCGCTTCGATAGCGGTGTGCGCACCGGATTGCGCGGTGATATACAAAATGGGACGAAGTCGATCAGTCGCTACGAATTGCTGGATGTGATCGAGGCCTAGGCCGTCGGGCAGCAAGTGGTCTAAGACGATGATGTCGAACCGCTGTTCGGCCACCAAGCGAACTCCATCGGCGATCGTTAACGCAGACGTTAAACAAGTCGTTGCACCAGAGAGTAAGCCCTGTACGAGCGTGGACATGCTGGGATCATCGTCAATGACAAGAATTCGAGCGGTTTTGTTGATTGAACCAGACATTAGGGCATACGTGAGAGTTAAGGACTTCGCCACGTGCCGCCACACGAGCGAGGACCCGTTAAGTCCGAAACCTTTGCTGTTCGATTGTAACAGCTATGCATTTATCAAGCGACTTTCGATAGAGCAGATTTGTTAGCTGCTCTATCTCCAGCCATTGAATAGCAGCTTCAAGCAAGCCAACGCATTAGAAGTTGTAATGCCACTGCGTGTAAAGGAAGTCGGCATCGCCATTAAAAAGCGGGGCGCCAACGGAGTTGGTGCTCTCGTTGTAGTACCTGCCAGCAAAGAAGTGCGAGTAGCCAAATACCAGATCGCTACGAGTGTTTAGCTTGTAGGTACCCAGCAAGTCGATCTCGTGTCCAAGGTCCTTGCTGCCGACCGTCCCGCCTGGGTTAAAGGCACCGCCACCGACGTTGTAAGGACCTTGATTGCCGTTGCTCAAAGCAAAGTAGTGGTACCAGGTTAACACCGTGAGCTTCTCAGTGGGACTGAAAGTAAACATGCTGTTGAGGTCGTGAATGTTGCGTCGAGCAAAGAAGTCCATGAATCCGAGATACTTGTGACCAAGTGGAAACAACTGATTCCAACCGTTGTTGACGGAATCATCACCGCTCGCCCAATCGTAGAAGAACCAAAGCGTCGGCTTCATATCGCCTTTTAGCTTGCGACCGCCTCCCAACGTAATCGTGAACGCAGAGATGTCGGAGCTGTCTGGATTGCGGCCAAACTGATATCCAAACTCGTTGTCCCACAGAAAACCATCCGACTCGCCTTTGAGCAGTGTTCCGAGCGTGTGAACGCGCGTGAACGTAGTGTCGTCCTCAAATCCAAGGTAGTAGGTATCGATTGGGTTCTCGAACGTCTTGTTCGAGTTATAGATACCGTACAGAACTTGGTCTTGGTTTGGCGAATCAAACCCGCTGATGTCGAGCTTGAGCGGACGCACGAGTAGAAGATCAGTCGTGTAATCAGCCGAGTTCCAGTTTAGTCGACCACCTTCGAAGTTGCGGCGAGTGTTCGCCCAGTCCAGCGGTGACAACAGTCGTTGCGAACCGAACAGCAATTCTTGGCGTCCACCGCGCGCCGTCAATTTCCCGGAACCGGTGTCGAGCAATTCAACGTCGGCAAACAAGTTCTGCGCGTCGAGCTGGTTGACTTCGATTGCTCGCGGCGCGAAATCCTCGTGCGAACTGCCCGCATCTAGACCTTCCGCAAACAAGCGAACGCGGTCGGTCATTTTGTAGTCGAAATACAGTCGCGTGCGATCAAGCAGGAAGTTGTCATCGCGTCCGGTCAGTCCCTGGCCGCGCATGTTGTGTTCGTTGTGATAACGAAGTCGATATTGTCCACCGATGTCGAGCTTGCCATCGCCTATCGGAATCTGCTTCAGTCCCTCACCGAGATTTGAGCCCTTGTAGTTCGGATTGCTCAGATAGCTAAAGTCGTTCATATAGAACGGGTCTTTGTAGGCACCAGCAACTTTTTTCTTTAGCTCTTCGGCCTTTTTCTTGGCAGCTTCGGCGGCTTTCTGGTCGGCAGCTGCTGGCGTCGCTGCAGTTTCCGGTTCGTAATCATAAGCGATCAAGTTTGCACGAGGCGGCTGGATGTCGCTAGCGGATTCATGCATGGAATCGCTGTCGAAGTAATGTTCAGCAGAACTGCCGGAGTTCGTCAGTTCCTGAGGAGCTGCAGGAGCCTGCTGGGGTACAAACGATGCGGCGAATAGTGTGCAAGTGATTACTTGCACGCGCGTGAACTGTCTCACGATGGAAGTTCCTTCCGAGTTGAAGAGAGTTCTTGCAGCTTCGCCTTCGAAGCCGCAAGATGGCGTTTGCCGTCCATAGCAAACGTTTTTGGCCAATCGATCATCCGCCGCCAGATAACCAATTGGTATGCGTCGCTCTTCGGCTTTCTCAAGACTGACAATCATTGTTGGTGCTGTGCGCCGCTACAGCCTTCGGAATCGGAGGAACAGGCAGCAGTTTGCGAGCGCCATTTCCAAACAGGTGAGCAGGAAATGATCACTTGGCCATTTCTTGTACACCGCTCAACCCTTTCTACGCGTGTGTTTACTCCGCAGCCTCGCACTTAAATCAGGCAGTCTCCATCTCAACTAAAACGTTTGGCATTTTGTTTAGGGACTGACGCTCACCGCAATTCGCGATGCAAGGTTAGAACCGCCCCGTAATCGGAGTTTGCCGTCTTGCGAAGCGGATTGCATGCCAAGCGTGGCATTGTGACTGCTAACTGTGGAGCATCAAGCTAAGTGGCTTCGAATTGTTCGCAGTCGCGGAAGCGGTTCAAAATCAGTTAAGTGAAGGGCCGTTCATGGTCGTCAACTCCTCGAATGCAAGTGCCTCAAACGACCCAGTGACGCGGCGCGGCGCGCTGAAAACGATATCGGCAGGCATCGCTGCGAGTGCGGTACTTCATTGGCCTGCTTTTGTTCCAGCCATTTACGCTTCCGATGCCCCAGAACGTACAAAGATCAACTTCGGCTTCATTTCATTGACCGATTGTTCGCCACTCGTAATCGCTCATGAAAAGGGGCTCTTCAAAAAATACGGGTTGCAATCAACTCCGGTAAAACCAGCCAACTGGGCGGCGGTTCGAGACTCGCTTGCCAAAGGCGATATTGATTGCACGCACATGTTGCTAGGCATGCCGATCGCTAGCACGATGGGGTTAGGTGGAACCAAGCCCGTACCCATGGTGATTCCGTGGATACTTAGTCGCAACGGTCAAGCGATCACGTTGAAGACCGAGTGGAAATCGAAAGTTGCAGCAGATCCGAAAGCCCTCCAACCGCTCGTTGAGGCGGCGAAAAAGAAAGGTCAGAAGCCGACTTTTGCGATGACTTTCCCGCCCGGTACGCACGCGATTTGGTTGCGTTACTATTTGGCGGCCGGTGGTGTGAATCCCGACAAGGATGTTGACTTGATCACCATCCCACCTCCGCAAATGGTGCAGAACATGAAGGTCGGCAAGATGGATGGTTTCTGCGTTGGCGAGCCCTGGAATGCTCGCGCGATTGCGGAAAAGGTTGGCTACACCAGCATCTCGACTCAAGAAATTTGGGCGGATCATCCAGAAAAAGTCTGCGCATTCACTGCTGACTATGCCTCCAAGAATCCTAAGACCGTGAAGGCAGTTCTACGGGCGTTGCAAGAAGCAAGTGTCTGGCTGGACGATCTCGCAAACCGTCCCGAGCAATGCACCATCCTCGCGAAAGACGCTTACATCAAATGCGATAAGCAGCAGATCCTTGGTCGCTTGTTGGGCGACTACGACTATGGTGACGGACGCAAGACAAAAGATCCAAACTACATGATCTTCAGTCAACGCAATTGCAACTATCCTCAGCCAGCGTATGCCAAATGGTGGTTGACCCAATTCCGTCGCTGGGGAATGGTTCAAGGTGCGCCGGATTATGAAGGTATCGCCGCGAAAGTAATGCAGCCGGCAATCTACGAAGAGGTGATGCAAGAGATGGGTGTGTCAGTGAAAGGTGCTGACAACTCAGCTTGGACCATGTTCGACGGCGTGACGTTCGATCCGACGGCGGATTGCGAAGCCTATGCCAAGGGTTTTTCAGTTCATAATCTCAAGGGATAGTGTCGTAATGAGTTTCGCCAAATTAAAGAAGTTCCTTGTCGACAGTATTTTACTGCCCACAGTTGGCATCGCGTTTGTGATGCTACTGTGGTGCATTATGTCTGCGCTGACGTTCGACAGTGAAGCTCAAGTAAGTGACTTTCCGTCGCCTATCACGACTTGGAACGAGAGTGTGAAGTACTTCGTGACTCCCTTCTCGAATAATGCTGAAGAGGGTTTCGACGGCATTGGGTTAGAAATATGGCGTTCGCTTGTCCTGGTGGCAATGGGCTACGGCATTGCCATCTTGGCGGCAGTTCCAATCGGTTTTCTGCTGGGTGGGAGTCGCAGCTTTGCAAAAATGTTCGACCCCATTTTTCAAATTCTGCGACCTATCTCACCGCTTGCTTGGTTCCCTCTAGCAGGTCTGATTGTGATCGCGATTCGTCGGCATAATCAGGAGATCGATGCAACCCAGTTGCAGTGTATTTTCACCATTGCGATGTGTTCCATTTGGCCAACTATTCTCAATACCGCAGTTGGAGTCCGAGCGATTCCGCAAGATTATCTAAACGTCGGAAAAGTATTGAGGCTCTCGCCGTGGAAGTTGTTCATGCGAATTCTACTTCCCGCCACGATTCCGTACATGTTCACTGGGTTTCGACTGAGTCTAGGGATTGCGTGGTTAGTTATCGTCGCTGCAGAAATGCTTTCGGGTAAGAACGGCATCGGTGCGTTTGTAAACAATCAGTATCAATCGGGCACTTATGGTCCGATGATCGCTGCCGTGATCGTGATTGGAGTCGTCGGCTTCATGCTGGATCGAATCATGAATCTGGTCGAGCAAAATGCGATGTTGTTACTCAGTTTGCCTTCGCGCACCGGACGCTTACTGGGGCGCCTGCTGGGGCGATTGCAATCGACGGATGTTAGACCAACGCGTGAAGCGGCGACGAAGCGCATCTTGCCGGAAGCTTCTCTACTAAAGAAGGAGAGTCCAGATGTCGCTACTTGAATTGCAAGGGGTAGGTAAGTCCTTTGGTAGTGCGGCCGAGCGATCTCAGGTTCTCGAAAATGTGAATCTGTCGATCGAAGAAGGCGAATTTGTAGCTATCGTTGGCTACTCGGGAACCGGCAAAACAACACTCATGTCGATACTCGCTGGACTGCGACGCCCAGACATCGGGCTAGTCCTGATGCAAGGTGCGCCGATAACAGGGCCCGATCCACAGCGCGGGTTGGTGTTCCAGAATTATTCGCTACTACCGTGGCTTTCCGTGATGGACAACGTTCTGTTCGCGGTACGTCAAGTGTTTCCGAAATTGAGTTATCAGCAGCAATGCGCGCAGTCTGAAAAGTATATTGCAATGGTGAATCTGACGGCGGCCATTGGCAAAAGGCCGAGCGAATTGTCCGGCGGAATGCGGCAAAGAGTTTCCTTAGCTAGAACACTGGCAACTCAACCGAAAGTTCTACTGCTCGACGAACCCCTCTCGGCTCTCGATGCTCTAACGCGCGGCACGCTACAAACGGAAATCCTTGCTATCTGTGAGCAAGAGGGTTGCACAGTCTGCTTGATCACGAACGATGTCGCCGAAGCGGTCTTGATGGCCGATCGCGTGATTCCGCTACTCCCCAGCGCTCACTCAGGTGCAACGCTGGGTGAGGGTGCAAGTGTTCCGTTCGCAAGGCCTCGCTCAGCCGCAGAGGTGTGTGTCCAGCCACAGTTCAAACAGATTAAACGACAGACGATCGAGCGATTGATGAACGCTCGACGTCAATCCCTCGCCGATGAGTTGGAGCTGACTACAACATGAACAGCAAGTTTCTTGAATGTTGGCATTTGCGCAAAGAATTCGTTACCGACAAAGGCAAGTTTGTGGCGGTTAAGGAATTTACCCTTAACGTGGCTGAGGGTGAGTTCATTTCGATTATCGGTCACAGCGGTTGCGGCAAGAGCACTGCACTGTCGATGATCGCCGGTCTGTATCCCCTCGACGGTGGCGGGATGATTTTGGACAAGTCAGAAGTGGTCGGCGCTGGGACCGATCGGGCGGTCGTGTTTCAATCTCCCAACCTGCTGCCCTGGTTGAGTGCGATTGAAAACGTGATGCTGGCGGTCGAACAAGTGATGCCCAGAGCGTCGTTCGATGAACGACACACGGTGGCTGCGCACTGGTTAGGACGAGTCGGACTGCGACGGTCGTTGAACAAGCGGCCAAGTGAATTGAGCCAAGGCATGCAGCAGCGCGTTGGCATCGCGAGAGCCTTTTCGTTGCAGCCGAAAGTCCTGTTGCTGGACGAGCCATTTGGCATGCTCGATTCACTCACTCGAATCGAATTGCAAGATGTGTTGCTCGATGTTTGGGGGGCACATCGAATCACGGCGCTGATGGTAACGCATGATGTGGATGAAGCCGTTATGCTCAGCGACCGGATCGTAATGATGACGAATGGACCGGCCGCGACTATCGGGAAGATCCTTGAAGTCGCTTGCGAACGGCCACGTGATCGCATCGAGTTGAGCGAATCGCACGAGTATGCAGAGCTGCGCAATCAAGTGCTCGCGTTCTTATCCCATCCAGTTGCGGAGGTTTCATCTCAGACTCGCGCACTTAAACCTGTAGCGAGCTCAGTCTAGATGACTTCACCAGCCACAGTGCCGACGACTGCGCGATCCAACCCTGCGTTACCTGAGGTAGCGTTACCTGAGGTGGCTTTTTCTGTACTTGATTCGGTGCCGGAAGACTTCAATCTGTTGCGACACTTGCTCACCGAGCAGAGTGAGCTCACGGCTGTTGAGCTTTTCTCGAACAGACACGTCGAGGCAACGCACGCAGGCGCACTGTATCAGGCCCTCATGCCGACTTCCGCATTGCAGTCCGGGCAACAGTACGCATTCGAAGTAGATCTTGATGCCTGCAGCGGCTGCAAAGCCTGCGTCGTGGCGTGCCATACGCTCAACGGTCTCGACGAACAGGAAACATGGCGGAAGGTCGGAATACTAAATAGCACGGCGGTCACATTGCCGATCGTACAGCACGTCACGACAGCCTGTCATCATTGCATCGATCCAGGCTGCCTCAAGGGTTGCCCAGTGCTCGCTTACGAAAAGGATGCGATGACAGGAATCGTCCGGCATTTGGATGATCAGTGCTTTGGATGCAAGTATTGCTTGATGATGTGTCCTTATGAAGTTCCGCAGTACAACGCTTCGCTGGGTATCGTTCGCAAGTGCGACATGTGTGCAGGCCGACTCGAAGTAGGTGAGGCTCCAGCCTGCGTTCAAGCCTGTCCAAACTCGGCGATAAGGATCTCGATAGTCAGCGCAGAAACAAGTCGACCTGAGGATGCAAACAAGAACGATCGCTTGCTAGACACCGCTCCGCTCAATCGGCTGACACAACCGACAACTCGCTACATTTCGAATCGACGGGACATTCACTCGCCATCAAATGAAATCTTCTCGCGCGAATGTGCAGTCGACGCAGTTCAACCAGGACACCTGCCACTAGTCGCGATGTTGGTTCTGACTCAAGCGAGTGTCGGGGTATGGTGTGTGGTGGCGACCGTCTTATTACTAAATTTGAGATCTGCTAGTTCAGTATTTGCGGCTAGCGTTTTTGCAACGCTTGTTGGAACGATCGGAGTTCACGCGGCTCTACTGCATCTTGGGCGACCTTGGCTTGCGTTTCGGTCAATTCTGGGTTGGCGGAGAAGCTGGCTCAGTCGCGAGGCAATCGCATTCGGGTTGTATCTAAGTGCCGCAGCAATTGCGATCGCGTGTTGCGTGTTCAAGGAACTGAATTCAGTTGCAACCGTTGCTGTTTGCGGAACTGCTTTTCTCGGCTGCCTAGCGGTTGTCTGTTCAGCCATGATTTACATCGCTACGCGCCGAGAGCTCTGGTCACCTGCTCGAACTTCGCTTGAGTTCGTTGGCACGACGCTGGGGCTTGGATTGGCAACGACCAGTCTATTCACTGAGGGAACGGCGGCTGCGGTAATGTTGTTATGCGGTACAGCGTTTTGCACGAGCTCTTTGCTGCCCAAGCTTATCGACTGGCGAGCCGCTTTAAAACCAAATCTGTTATGGAGCGACTTTTCGGGACGAAGCGGGCGGCTTCTGCGAGTCGATTTACGAAATGCTTTTTCCATAGTCATTGGTTGCCTAGCACTGGGCAGCTGCCTGAGTGTCGCACTGTTTTTTGTCAGCCATACTTCGCTGAGGGTAAGCATTGCGATTCCCGCAGTAGTTGCCTTACTGGTTTCACAATTGTTTACACGTTGGTTGTATTTTGCTTCCGTGGTGTTCGCTCGCATGCCAGGAGCGATCGCATGATTCCAAGCGACGTGAAAACAAAGCGATGGCCGCTGCCGGTACTTCATCAAAGAACTGGAAAGTTGACCGAGCGCTTGAATCGCGAGACGAGCGAAATCGGTTTGGGTTCATTGCCGACTCGCAAATTGCCCGACGCTGTAATGAAATCGGTTTGTGGATTTTGCTCTACAGGATGTGGACTTAATATTCATCTGCGCGATGGTGTGGCGATCAGCGTGACGCCCGATGTAGAGTATCCAGTGAATACCGGCATGGCGTGTCCCAAGGGTTGGGAATCGCTGCGAGTTCTCGATGCTCCCGATCGTGCAACCACTCCACTGCTGCGCCAGGCCAATGGTGACTTTCAAGCCATCAGTTGGCAACAAGCGACAGCGACCTTTTGTGATCGCTTTAAATCGATTCAAGCTGAACATGGCCCGGAATCCGTTGCGTTTCTAAGTACCGGACAGATTGCGACTGAGGAGATGTTCTTTCTGGGCTGCTTAACAAAATTTGGTATGGGAATTGTTCATGGCGATGGCAATACCCGGCAGTGTATGGCAACGGCAGCCGTCGCGTACAAGCAATCTTTCGGATTCGATTCCCCGCCTTTTACCTACGCTGACTTGGAATTGTCAGATGTGCTTGTATTTGTGGGCGCAAATCCGTGCTTGGCTCATCCGATCATCTGGCAGCGCGTGCTGCAGAACCGCAACAATCCGGTCTTGATTGTGATCGATCCGCGCAAGACTGAGACAGCCATGGCGGCGAATGAGCATGTGGCGCTGATGCCGAAAAGCGATTTAGCGCTGTTGTATGGTTTGGCGCATCTATTGATCGAAGCTGGTGCAGTGGATCAAGATTTCGTCAAAGCGCACACCCTGGGTTATGAAGAATTTCGCCGACACGTTTCGACCTTTGATGCGCAAACTGTATCGCAACAGACCGGCATATCTGTGGAGCAGTTGCATCGCCTGGTGCATTTGATAGCCGGTGGGAAACGTGTTTCTTTCTGGTGGACAATGGGTGTTAACCAGAGTTATCAAGGCGTTCGTACCGCTCAGTCGATCATCAATCTGGCGCTCTTGACGGGCAACATCGGTCGACCTGGAACTGGCGCGAATAGCATCACTGGTCAATCTAACGCCATGGGTTCGCGTTTATTCAGCAACACCACCAATTTGCTTGGACATCGCGACTTCACCAGCGCTGAAGATCGGCAATGCGTCGCTGAAATTCTTTCCATACCTGTCGACAGAATCCCAACAAAAAACAGTTTAGCTTATGACCAAATCATGGCCGGGATCGAATCGGGACACATTCGCGGTTTATGGGTTATCGCCACCAATACAGCTCACTCGTGGATAGGTAGTTCACGTGTTAGAGAGTTGCTCGCGAAGCTTGATTTCCTGGTCGTACAGGACATGTATCACTCAACCGATACCGCGCGTTTAGCGGACCTCGTATTGCCAGCAGCGGGCTGGGGCGAGAAGGAGGGAACGTTCATCAACAGCGAACGTCGCGTCGGCACGATCAAGCGTGCCTCTCGGGCGCCCGGCCAAGCACTTGCCGATTTCTCAATACTAAGATTGTTAGCGGATGCTTGGGGTTGCGGCGAACTGTTTTCGAAGTGGCAACGACCCGTGGACGTCTTTGGAGCGATGAAGCAGATTTCGGCTGGAAGAGCTTGTGATATTACGGGCATCGAAGACTATGCAATGCTTGACCGTTGTGGCGGAGTGCAGTGGCCGTGGACCGTCAGTGATGCGGCTACGCTGGGTGTTCCCCCAACGCATCGTCGCTTGTTCCAAGATGGTCGATTCTATCACAGTGACGGTCGCGCTCGATTCATTTTCATTGAACCAAAGGCTGTACCCGAGCCAACTTGCGCTGAATATCCATTTGTTTTGCTCACGGGGCGCGGATCGGTAAGTCAATGGCATACAGAGACCCGCACTGCTAAGAGTCCCATGCTTCGACAGCTTTCCCCCGCGCCAAGTGTAGAGGTGAATCCTTCTGACGCAGCTCGACTAGGCATTTCCTATGGCGATCTTGTTGAAGTAGTCAGCCGCCGAGGACGCGCGGAAGTGCGAGCCATCGTAACCAGCAACGTGCAGCCCAATCAACTCTTTATGGCGATGCATGACTTACAAACCAATCTACTGACTTTGGAGAGCGTTGATTCAGAGTCGCGCCAACCTTGCTACAAACATTGCGCAGTGAACTTGCGTCGATTGAAGAAAGAATCCGGAGTCCGCTATGGATGCAGTTAACGGTTTTTCAAAAGAGCAGCAATCGTATCTTCAAGGTTTGATGCTGGGAACCGACGTGGCTCGCAAGATCAATAACTTACCAGTGCTCAGCGGTTCAGCTTCGCTCGGCGAATTACAAAATGGTGCAGCGAAAATTGGTTTGCCAGAGCCAATCGGACATTTGACGACTCTGCATGCGCTCGCTCAGCAGCGTTGTGTTGCAAGCGGAGGCAAACTGGTTGCAGAAGAGGTTGCCAAGCGAGATAAAGATGCGTTAGAGCTGTGGGGCGAGATTCGCGCGCGAGCCGATCGAGGTGAGTTTCCTAAGGGGACGGACGTCTTCCTGACTAAGTATCATGGCCTCTTCTACGTAGCGCCAGCACAGAACTCTTTTATGTGTCGTATGCGATTGCCCGGTGGTGTGCTGCGAAGCGAGCAGTTGACTGGGCTTGCGCAGTTGGCGGATAGCTGCGCGGCTGGTCACGTTGACATCACCACACGGGCCAACCTACAGGTTCGCGAGATCCCAGCCAAGCACGCGATGAACTTACTGATTGGGCTTCGAGATTTGGGAATCGTTGCGCTTGGCGCCGGGGCAGACAACATTCGCAACGTAACTTGCAGCCCACTGAGTGGCCTCGACGCGATGGAGTTAATCGAGACCCTGCCGCTCGCGAAAGCATTGCATTACCACATCCTGCACCGAAGAGATCTGTATGGTTTGCCTCGTAAGTTCAATATCGCCTTTGATGGATCGGGTCAGATTAGTTCGCTAGCGGAAACGAATGACATTAGTTGGCATGCAGTCAACGTTGCGACCGAAGGTGCTTTACCGGTCGGAGTCTATTTCCAGCTTGGCCTGGGTGGAATAACTGGACATGGTGATTTTGCCAAACCAACAAATGTATTGGTTGCGCCATCCGAGTGCGTCGCTGTTTCGGAAGCCATATTGCGAGTATTCATCCTGCATGGAACTCGCTCGGACAGAAAGAAGTCGCGGCTAAAGTACCTCTTGGATAGTTGGGGTATTGAAAAGTTTCTTGCAGAAGTCGAACGCGAATTGGGGCAGCCACTGAAACGCGTACCATCCGATGCATTCCACCGCGCTGATTGTGTTGACCGCTGGGCACACGTCGGTGTGCATAGTCAGAAGCAATCGCAGCACTACTATGTTGGCGTAACGTCTCCCGCAGCTCGTTTGACGAGTTCACAACTGCGTGGGTTGGCAGAGATTGCCAGTCGTTATGCGAGCGGTCAAATTCGCTTAACAGTGTGGCAGAACTTGTTAATTCCCAATATTCACGAAGCGAACGTCGACGCAGTAAAGTCAGCTTTGAACGCACTTGGTTTGAGTTGTGAGGCGTCGAGCTTTCATGCCGGTTTGGTGGCTTGCACCGGCAGCGCGGGGTGTAAGTTTGCGGCCAGTGACACAAAGCGAGATTCAGTTGCTTTGGCCGATTATCTGCAGAAGAGATTTCAACTGGATCAACCAATTAACATCCATATGACGGGTTGCCATCACAGTTGCGCGCAGCACGCAATCGGTGATATCGGCTTGATTGCAACCAAAGTGGAAATCGAAGAGGAGATGGTTGAGGGCTATCACATTTTGGTTGGTGGACGGACCGGCAGCGATGCACAAATTGGACGATTGTTGTGCGAGTCGATTCCAAGTTGCGAGATCAACTCGAAGGTTGCCGCGGTGATCGATTACTACTTGGAGCATCGTCAAGGCATCGAGTCTTTTGCCAAGTTCGCAGCGACTCATGACTGGCGGTCGTTCAGCCAAGCCGAGCACGGTCTAAGTTTGGCAACGGTTTCAAGTGACACGGGAGAGCTGGAGTGAGATACGACATTGTTCCTGAATCGGCCCCTTTTTCACCGGAACAACGAGCTTGGTTGAACGGTTTTTTTGCGGGAGTATTGGGTTCGCTTGATGCAGAAAACACCCGAAGCGGGAGTGCAGTTTCGTTGGCTGCCGCCGCCGCGATGCTGCCCCCGCTTTCGGGCTTTTCGGATCAGGCGCTGGAATGCGCCCCAGAAGAAGAATTTCCATGGCATGATTCTACCCTATCCACCGCAGACCGCATGGCGCTCGCTGAGGGCAAACCAATTGAACGGCAGATGATGGCCGCCATGGCTCAACTCGATTGCGGTACCTGCGGTTATCTTTGCAAGACTTATGCAGAGGCAATTGCAACTGGAAAAGAAAAGTGTTTAACGTTGTGTACGCCTGGTGGTAGTGACACTGCGAAGCTGCTTAGAACTCTCTTCAAGCAACGCGAAGGCAAGGCTTCAGTCACTGATGCTAAGGTTCAACAACCAGCACCGCCCATAACCCGCGAAAATGGAAACCGCCAGATTGGAACCCGCGAGAGTCCTGTTCAGGTTCAGTTCGTTTCGAGCGAGCGATTGAATGGCCCGCAATCCGCGAAAGATACCCGACATGTCCGTATCGACTTAGGCGATTCAGGGCTGCGATACAGTGTTGGTGATGCGCTCGGCGTATTGCCGACGAATTGCGATCAACTGATTGATGCTATTTGCCAGGCTGCGAAAGTCGATCCTCGAGCGGCGGTATCTGTCGAGGGAACTGAGTTCTTGTTGACTGACGTCTTAAAGCGACGCTGCTTGAGATCCGTCACGCCAGAGCTCTGTGAGCGTGCTCGCGAACGCTTGCAACAGCGATCGCAATCAAGTGGAGAACCTGTCGAACAAGTACAGTTGGCGCAGTATCTTGTTACGTTCACCGATTCGGATTTACTCGACGAATACGACGTGCATGAATTTCTGTTGCAGTTCGGAGCTGTTGGTGTGTCGGCTCAAGATCTTATTGACACTCTTACACCGCTTCGGCCTCGACTTTATTCGATTGCAAGTAGTCAATGTGTTCATGACCGCGAAGTGCACTTGACGGTAGGCCGAGTTGAAAGCGAGCTGCGTGGCCGAGTTCGGAAGGGAGTCGCCTCGACAATGTTCGCTGAGCGGCTTGAGCCTGGAGCGAGATTGCAGGTTTTCGTGCAACCCAACCATGGTTTTACTATTCCCGCCGATCCAACCGTTGCAACAATTATGGTTGGCCCAGGAACGGGTATTGCTCCTTTCATCGCTTTTTTGCAGCAGCGTGAATTCGAGCGATCTAAGCAGCATAACTGCGGCGAGAACTGGCTGTTTTTCGGCGATCAGACGCGTGTGTCGGATTTTCTTTACGAGGAACAGCTTACTGCTTGGCTTGAGACTGACCTGCTCAGTCGACTCGACTTGGCATTCAGTCGCGATGGTTGCGAAAAAGTTTATGTTCAAGATCGCATGCACGAGCAAGGTGCGGAGCTTTTTCGGTGGCTTGAGGCTGGCAGTCACCTGTATGTATGCGGCGACGCGCAGCGCATGGCTCGCGATGTTGAGCAATCGCTGCTCGAAATCATCGCACTTCATGGTGGACATTCGATGCATGCTGCAAAGGACTATCTGAAATCGCTTCGACAGTGTCGAAGATATGCGACGGACGTTTACTAGGGTTTCGAACTGCACGCACGCTCTGCGGAGGCTAGTTGGAGGCAGGAGGTGTCCGCGTGCGGCGAGTCCGCTTACAATTTGGGCTTTGAGATTTAACACTCAGTTAATCGGGGTCCGAATTTATGCTTGCGAGATTCAGTGCCGCAGTCTTTGTCTCAGTTGTGCTTTGCGCATCGTTCGCTCATTCGCAACAAGACTGGCCTAAGGATAGTTGGCCACAGTGGGGCGGACATAACCGTGACCACAAGAGTTTGGAAACGGGGCTGCTGCAAGAGTGGCCGGCTGCGGGGCCACCGATCGCTTGGAAGTTTTCAAACGCAGGAATCGGTTACTCATCGCTATCGGTCGTCAACGGCAAAGGTTACACGCTGGGGACCATCGACGGGAAAAACGCCGCGATTTGCATCGATGTCACTTCAGGCGATTTAGTCTGGAAGATGCCTTTTTCCGATGCAGTTCCCAGTGGCGATTATCTGCAAGGTTGGGGCGGCGGACCGCGAAGTACACCTACGGTTGTCGGCGATCGCGTCATCGTGTTGGATGACGGCGGAACGCTTGCGAGCTTAGCGGCTGCGACGGGTAAAGTGCAGTGGAAAGTTAATCTTAAAGACGGCTTCGGTGGTCAACTTCCAAAATGGGGTTACAGCGAGTCGCCATTGGTCGATGGCGACCGCGTTGTTGTTTGTCCCGGCGGTAAAGAGTTCTTGGTTGCCCTGGAACTGAAAACTGGCAAGAAGATTTTTGGCAGTTCCGGTTTCGATACGGCGCCGCACTATGTTTCAGTCATGAAGCACACGGTCGATGGGATTGATACTTATATCTCAGCAGCGGAACGTGGCATGGTTGCGTTTTCCGCGAAGGATGGAAGTTTGCTATGGACAAACGATTCGAGCGGTAATGGAACCGCGACCATTCCGACGCCGATTATCGATGGCAACTTGGTGTATCACACCTCAGACTACGGAACGGGTTGCGTTCTCGTGGAAGTCACGGCGACGAATGGCAAGATCTCCGCGAAGGAAGTTTATGCGAACAAGAACATGCAGAATCATCATGGCGGAGTTGTCTTGCATGACAATTGCATTTTTGGTTTGAAGAAAGGCGGCGGTTTCGTTTGCCAAGATTTCAAGAGCGGTGAAGTCAAGTGGAATGAACGCTTGTCAGGCGATGGTAGCGCATCGGTCGCCTTCGCAGATGGTCGCTTGTATGTGTACGGCGAAGGCACCGGTACTTGCTACTTGGTTGAACCATCAAAAGAAAAATGGATGCCACGCGGACAACTGAGCTTGCCGGAGCAAACGAAAATCGAACGTCAGCAGGGCAAGATCTGGGCTCATCCAGTCATCGCAGAAGGCAAGCTGTTCCTTCGCGACTTGGATCTGATTTACGCGTTCGATATCAAAAAGTAACGCGAGCTTTGCATGATCGAAGTCATCGACTTCCGAAAGGAATACGCATCGGTTGTCGCGGCCGATGGGATCTCTTTTGCGCTCCCGTCAGGCACGATCGGAGCGCTGATCGGTCCCAACGGAGCCGGCAAGACGACAACCATTCGCGCATTGTGTGGAATCTTGCGACCAACGTCGGGTCGTCTGACTGTGGCCGGCTTCGATGTGCTAAGCGAGCCGCTGAAAGTCAAGCAGCACATCGCTTACATTCCCGATGATCCGCCGCTTTTCGAAACACTCACTGTTTGGGAACATCTGCAGTTCATCGCATCAGCTTATTCAGTGAATGATTTTCAGCCCGTTGCGGAATCATTGCTCCAGCAATTGAACTTGGAATCGAAACGCAACGCGCAAGCCAGTGAGTTGTCGCGAGGCATGCGTCAGAAGGTGGCGATTGCTTGCGCGTATTTGCATTCACCTCAAGTTCTGTTTTTCGATGAACCGCTAACGGGACTTGATCCCGCCGCGATTCGTTTGCTCAAGCGAACGATGGTTGAACGCGTCGAACAAGGTGCAACCGTCTTGGTGAGCAGTCATCTACTTGCGTTGGTCGAAGACATCTGCCGGCACTTGGTGATCTTGAGGCAAGGCAAGTGTTTGTTCTCAGGATCGATGTCGGAAGCGCGGGAACGATTTGGCGAGACGAGTTCACTAGAAGAAGTTTTCTTCCGAGTAACTGGCGAAGTGGAATCGTGATGCACTCAGCCCTGTGGAAGCTGCTGTGGTTCGACTTTCGCGGTTCATTCCGTGGGCTGCTGCAAGTTCGAAAGAGCTGGCGCAAGCTGCTGCTTTTGCTTTTAATGTTGGTGTTCGTCGGGCTGATTATTGCATCGCAAGTATTTGGAAATGCGAGCGGCGAATTGTCTTCGAGCGGAGCGGGCGGTCGCTTCGGTGACGCCATGCCGTTTTGGGCAGCGTTATACCTGATCGCCACTTGGCTGACTTCGTCGGCCGATCGCGGGCTTGTGATGCGGCCCGCAGAGATCCACTTTATCGTGGCAGGACCGTTCCCAAATCGTGACGTAATCACACTCAACTTGGTTCGACTTGCGTACCGCGCCGCGATTAGCTCCGTTGTGTTGGCGATGTTGGGAATGGCTTTCATGCGCAGCTTTCCATCAGCGATGTTCGGCCTTTGGCTGTTGATTTCTGTTTCGCTTTTAATCGGGATGATCGTCTCACTGTCTGCACGGCGCGCGCAAGGAGTTTTCATCCATCGTATTCGACGCATTGGGACTGTTCTGTCCCTGGGAATTTTGCTCACGATCATCTACCAATCCATGCAGTTGATTCGACAGCATGGTGACGATGTTTCCGTTCCTAAGATCGCTGCGGCCGCGCTGCAAACTGAAGTTGGACAATACGCTTTACCGCCGCTCAAGTGGATGTTTGCGCCGCTTAGTAACAATGTGTTTTGGCCAGACACGGTATCGATGCTGCCAGCGCGCATGTTGGTTGTGGCGATACTGGTGGGATTGATTTATCTGCTGGGCAGTGACTACTTGGAAGCGAGTACGACGCGCACGGATGTCTCGATAGCGCGGCGACAGAGTTCGCTGCGCAGCGGTATTTCGAGCAGCAGCGGATGGACGCGACGCATCGCTTTGCCACGCTTCGGTTACCTGTTTGGAATCGGGCCGATCGCCTGGATGCAGATGGTGCATTCGGTGCGCATTCTGCCGCGGTTCTTGGTGTTTACGGTGGCGATTGTTAGTGTCGTGATCGTGATCCCGATGACTGTTGACCAACAGCAGTTGCAAGGCTGGAGTGGCGTCGGGTGGATGTGCGGCTTGAATGCTTACGCGGATTTCTTGCTGCTGTTGCAATTGCCAGTCGGGTTTCTTGGACCGCCAGCACAGCGAGCCACTTTGAAGTCGCTACCGATACGCAACTGGGCGATTGTCATCGGTCAGTTGGCGGGGCCCTTGATACCACTAACTCTGATGCACGTGTTAGTTCTTGGGCTATTCCTATTCTTGCTACCGCAATCGACAAGCGAAGTGCTTCAAACTGCGTTAGCGCTGATTCCGGTCGCTTGGGTGTTAACAGCGAATATCAACTTGTTAGGCGCTTGGAACATCATCAAACCCCGCGCTCTTCAGCAGCGCGACGCGTTGGCTGCCGGTCGCGCGATGTCGAGCGTGTGGATATTTTTTATGATGCTCGTGCCCGCGATGATCGGCGGTTTCTTGGGTGCTGCGATTGCGAGCGCAGCCTTTGGTCAATCGCTCTCGAGTGTCTTGGCGGGCGGTTCGGGTGGAATCGCGCTGGCTAGTGTTGTGTATGTTTGGTTGCTGGCGTTTACGTTTGCGCGGTGGCAACCGAGCTCGGCGGACTTGGGAGTTGAGGAGCGAGAGCACGATCGCTGAGATGCGGCTACTTGAACTTCGACGACTTGAAAAAGGTTGCTACCGCTTGCTGGACTTCCGCTGAATCCATCAGGAACGAGTGTAGGACCGGTACTTCGAGAAAGTCGGCTGCGCCGTCGAGCTTCGTTTCCTCGACACTGACAACGAAGTCACCGGCGCCATCAACTAATGGATTGCTGATGGCGGATTCAGAAAGACGTCCGGCGACAATTCCAAAAGGGCACTGCGGCGTTGCGAGATGCGCTTCGAGCGAGTGCCATTTCTTCCCCAGCTCCAGCGCGCCTTCGCCAGCAACCCAACCAAAAATCCCTGTCTTCGCCAACTGCCTGGCGATCGATGCGCCTTGATTGGGTGGGCCGAGCATCACGACGTGCTCGATACGGTTCAAAACGGATTCGGCGTTCGCGCGTTGCCAATCGCCGATAGCATGACGCACGACGATGTTGCCCATACTGTGTCCGACAAAATCGATGCGTGTATCCGTCGGCAGTCCATCAACAACCTCGCGCAGTGCTGCAGCATGCTGTGCAATCGATTCGCGACTGCTGGCGTACTCTAAACAGATCGTCGTGCCAAATCCATTGTCGCTGAGAAATTTTGCCATGGCTTTCATCGACGTGCTAGATCGCCCCAGGCCATGCATCAAGATGATCACGTGCGTAGTCGGCAACGAATTGCTTGGGACGAACTGGTTTAGTGCTGCGTCGCAGGCTGCGCGGTTTCCCCAAGCTCGCCGAGTGTTTTGCTCATCCAGCAAGCGCCAGTGTTTGGTCAATATATTTTGCTGAATCCGCCAACCGGCGCGCCATTGATGATCGGTCCACAACTGTTTGCCACCCAGTGTGGGAGATTGCCAGTTGAGCAAACTCCGAGCTCGTTCACCTTCGGGTAGATTTTTGCCTTCGGCCATGTTCTCACCTTCGTGAACAGGTTCACCGGAAGCCTGAGCGCTGAAATTTTGAGCGCTGAAAGCCTGAGCACCGAGTGGCGGTTCGAACTTCGATTGAGCCGACGCCTTTGAGTTGCTGGAACAGCACAAGCTCAGTAAGCAGGTGAACGCTACAGCGCCGTATCGACATCTATACACAATCCGTACCTATTCAAAAGTGCTCCTTGCGGGATCGTCGAATCGATCGTTGACCCTTGAGTATATCGCCTTGAGCACTTGTTCAAAGTTACGGCTGGCAAGGTCGACTATTTTCTCATCGCCGCGCTCAAGATGTAGCTAAGGGCTTTCGCATTTCGCGCTGTATCCGCCTTGAACCTGACTTGCGATTCGCTGGAGGCGAACAGAATCACTGTGCCGCTTGCGGGGTCATGTAGCGCGTGCTCAAGTACACCTTCGACGAGTTGGCCACTTTCGAGAAAAATCATCGGATCATAGCCCGAGAGAATTGGGCTGTAGCGATCGGGAGCTTGCATGAATTGCTTGACCGCCTCGGCACTTTGCATGAGATAGGTACGTCCGCGGTGGCGGACCGCATACTCAGTACTACCTTTGATCTTCTGACCCGTCGTTACCAGAGCGATCGGGCAGTAGCCGCTATATGCGGAAGGCTCTGTAGGTGTTTCGATCAAGCCCAGCGGCGCTTCGGTTGTTGAACTTGGTTGTGAAGCGGATGCTGGGTTTAGAGCGGTTGCTTCGGATCTTGGCTGAAAGGTCGGAGCACCTGACGTCGAAACAGAACCAGCATCGATGGGTGTCGAAGTTAGATGCATTGGATTGTTAGGGTGAGCGTTGGCGGCATAATGGGCAGAGGCGTTGCTTGCGACACCATTCATCGTGGTCATCGTGGAGGCGGGACCGCACTTTCCATCGGGAGTGCAGACCATTGGCTCCGAGTCGAGGTAATGTGGATTGCTAACCAAGCTAGCTTGCGTAGCGGCCAGCGACGATTTTTGTGCGGTGGAAGCTGCGGCTGAAACCGTTGCAACATTGGGTTGTGCGTTCAACTGCGCCGAAATGTTTCGACTGCCGAGTCCGTCGCTCCCGAGCGGTTGGCTGACCAGTTGGCTGGGCAATGGTGGCAATCCAGTTCCGCTGGGCATCATCTCTGGCTTAGTGGGCGGCGCGAGTTGCATTTGCGAAGCTGGCACACTTCCCGCGATGCTTGCCGGCGCGGCAGCGGCAGTGCCGGTTGCTTGCATACCTGTCGTTGGATTGTTGGAGGGTGAGGAACTCGTGAACTGCGATTGTGTTGGGGGTAGGGTACCGGTTGACGCGGCGGATTGCACGGCCGACTGAGCAGCGGTTTGACCTGAAGCAACTTGATTGGGAGCTAGGGATTGCGATTCGCGTTGAGCGGCGAGCATTGTGTTGCGATCGCGATTGAGAACTGCGACGTTTTGCAGAACTTCCATATAGCCGCCGATGTCTTGCTTGGAGACAGCTTGATAGAGAGTTTGCCCATCGGGGCTGACGAAAACATCAGTTGGCCAGCTGTGGACTTGAAATTCGGCGGCTGCGGCTCGATCTTGTGAAGCGTTGATGCGGACGCAGATGAAGTACTTGTTGAGCGTTTTGGCTACCGCATCTTGGCTGTAGACGCGTTGTTCTAGTGTTTTGCAGGGAAGGCAGTTGTCCCCGTAAAAATGAATTAGCAGTGGGACTTGGAACTGAGCTGCGGCGCGGCGTGCGATAGCTAGATCGGGGACCCAGCGAATTTCTGTTTGTGCAACGAGATTGCTGCAGACGAGCGACGACGCGAGCCAAACGACCTGTGCAATGCGGCTCATAATCAAGGATCCTTCAATCTGCTAAGCAATGGGCAATTCGGGCAGTTCCCTCATCTGACTCCATCGACTGTGCTGAATTTCGGACTTGAGTCGGTTATGCAGGATGTTTAAAAAAGTTTGGCAAAATACAAGCTTAAAGTCTCACCGCGCTTGACAGCGTGTTTCGAGAGACGTAGTATGCTTGTCGGTTGAAGCGATTTAGGAGTCTTCAGCAGGATTCCATCCAGCCGCTCCCCGGGAGTTTGCTCCAAGGTAAGACCTTACGAGTGAATTAATCCCCCGATTTCGTGAGAGGTAGCTTGCTAGCGCCTCGGCTGGGTCTCGAGTGCAATGTGTGTTCTTGAGAGTTTCCTGAAGCTGATCGTCAATCGGCACTGTACCAATTGGCAGACTTCAAGGCTACTACTTGCTGCTAATCAACTGTGCCTTGCACACGCTTGTCGGTTTTCGCAGAAGTGTTTCGCAGTTGATCGCTGGTTCAGGGTTTGAATCTAGTTCATGGTTTGAATTACGTT
This sequence comes from Pirellulaceae bacterium, assembly GCA_041742175.1. GTDB lineage: Bacteria > Planctomycetota > Planctomycetia > Pirellulales > Pirellulaceae > Aureliella. The sequence goes on along the minus strand of JBGSJB010000010.1, from coordinate 252 downwards.
AGGACAATTTACGAGAGCATCCTCGGATTTGGATGCATCCAGCCTGTCTTGATGAGATAACGCTGATTTGGGCACAATGGTTGCTTCAGTTTCAGCTCGGCTTTGGCGGTATTGTAAGGCCACTCTCTCGAGACAAAGACAGAATTGCGACGATTCTGCACCTTAGGATCTTTGGTGGAAGACCGGTTTATCCTGAGCGAGTTTCGACGCCCCTTGTTCGTTCATGATTTGCTGAACTGTGGCGCTCAAGCG
>JBGSJB010000009.1:0-5156 GCA_041742175.1 Pirellulaceae bacterium | reverse complement strand
ATCGATTCAATGGCGATCAAGGAAAGGTCTTCGATGTCGAAGTTCTATGTTGTTTGCGGTTCTCAAAATCTGGTTGTAACAGCACCGTCGGCCAAGCATGCGGCGCTGCGACTGATGGACGAAGCGTTGGCGGCGCATCTCTGGATCTATGAAGATGCTGGTCTGGCGGAGCAAGATCGGCACGACCACTTGGTGCTTGAGGCGCTGCTGCACTTGGGATCAACGGTGATGGTCAGCGAGCGGGGATTGGGCAACAGTGAAGCTGGGAAGTTTGGAGTTCCAGAACTGTTGATTGAATGGCACAAACTGATGACAGGTATCAGTCGGTTGCTGGTAGTAGCGGGTTTGGATCCGCGTAGGGTGTTGCCGAAAGTGATTGGAAACAAGTTGAATCCGAGAAACCCTCGCTAAAGCGATCGAGAAACTTCACGATCCGATTGATTGCCAGTAGCTGCGAGTGAGCATGAGGACGATCGATCCGATGTTAAGGCAAGCGCACATGCCAGCGGTTGACTTGGGTAGCCAGCCGCTCAGCGAGACAGTGCAGAGCACCGCGATGAAAAGAGCGGCTGGAGCGAGGAAGTACTGGGCTCGGCCGAACGACTTGAGCCACCACAATATGTTGGTGTGTGCGGCGTGAAGTTTCTTGACTGAAGTGATGAACTTTTGTTCTTGCGCCGAGTACGGGGGTCCATATTTGACGACCTCTTGGATGGGTTGGACGGAAGCAGTTTGCTCAGATACCGGCTGCTCAGACGAGGGTAGTTCAGAAGTGATTTGTTCAGAAGCGTTTATGGCGGCTACGTGTTGGCGCTGCTCAAAGAACTGCTCATCAAGTCGTTCGATGACAACATCCATTTCCGGTATGACCCATCGATCGACCGCTTCGCTGCTGCTGCCAGTTGCGCGAGGAAGAACGTATTGACCTTCCACGTTTAACATTTCAATGCGCGTTGCGATGATTGCGACGAAGGCAGTTAGGGCCAAACAGCAGATGAGCAGGCAATTCGATTTCTTCATGCTAGGGCCTTAGTGAAGAGTAGACTTTCGAGAACTAAGTTCGATTTCAACGTCGTTCTTAGCCGCGGCAAGTTCAGCATCGGATTCGAGAAGTTTGTCGATTTTCCTGCACGAGTGTAGCACAGTTGAGTGATCTCGACCGCCAAAATACTCACCGATATTTTGCAAACTTAACGTCGTCATGCGGCGCGAAAGCAGAATCGCCAGGGCTCGTGCTCGAACAACTTTTGATTGGCGGGTAGAACCGCGGAGGTCGGTCAGTTTGATGCCTAGGCGACGAGCGACGGCTTTGGCGATCAACGAAACAGACGGAACGGTACCGGAGGAAACCTGGCTGGCGATATTGCCGAGCACAATACGGTCGACGGTGCCCGCTAGTTTCCGATGCTGGCTGGTCAAAGCGACGAATGCGTGCAGATCATTAGCGTTCATGGCAGCCGGCTGCATACGGCAGAATTTGATCAGGTCGGCGAGCGGCAGTTCAGGGTCGATGCTCTTAACCAGCAGTCGCAGGATTTCATCAGCAGTTTCGGGGCTGGGTGGGAATAGCTCGACAGAAAAACCGCTAACCAAGCGACTAGCGAGCGCGGGAAGAACGCCGGAGTCGGGTGAGGGCAATCGCGACATCGAAACGATAACTGGACGCTGTTCTGCGTTCAAAACGTCGAGCGTTGCCATCAGTTCTTCTTGGGCGGCTCCTTTGGTGAAGATGAATTCTAGATTGTCGATGACGAGCAGTTTGCATTTTCGGTGGCGACTGCGAAAGTGCTCGATATCATCGATTTCGATGGCTGCTTCGTAGTCGCGACAAAATCCTTCGCCGGTAGTGAAATGCAATGGTCGGGAGCTGGTTAAGCGAGCCCATTGCACAGCGAGCGTGACGGCGATGCACGTTTTGCCAACCGACTTGTTGCCGAAAAGCAGAATGGGCGAGAGCGAACTGAGTCGTTTGAGTTGCTGCTCGTCGAACAGAAATTCAAGCTGGCGATTTTCGGGACCGACGCAATAGTTCGGCAGAATCCAACCACGTTCATCAGCCGTACTTTGCAAGCGACGGACCGATGCAGGCTGCTCGAGCGGAATCAACTTAATCGTGTCGGACGTTGTGGCCACAGACGGCGATCTTGGAGAAAGCGTGTTTCGGAAAACGGTTCACTGACATCGACGGTCAGAGAAATATTCTAATATGCGGCGACGGTGACTGTGAGAACAAACGGTTCAACCGCGCAGTTTGCGGACCGTGTGAACAATCCTCTGAATTCCCAAGTCCACATCGTAGTCTGTGGTCATCCGCGAGAAACTGAATCTGATTGCCGAATCAACGGTAACTTTGCTGAGTTGCATAGCTTGCAAAACGTGGGAGGGCCGGCCGCTACCACTGGCGCAAGCCGAACCGGTGCTGCAAGCAACGCCAGCCAAATCGAGTGCCATTAGCAGAGCTTGACGGTCAACTCCCAGGAAAGAGATGCTGGCGGTGTGGGGCAAGCGGGTCGCGAGTTTCGAAATGACTTCGACATCCGGCAACTGATTGCAAAGTTCACCTTCGAAGTGGTTTCGGGTTTGCGCCAGTCGCTCGTACACACCACTCGACTGGTATTCGAGCGAAATCTTCAGGGCGAGAGAAAGGGCATCGGCGAGCACGACGGGTTCGGTGCCGGGTCGAATTTCCAATTGCTGTCCTCCACCGAACAGCATGGGCCGAATCGGTAGACCATGTTTGACGATTAGCGCTCCGATTCCTGGGGGACCATGGATTTTGTGAGCAGTTAGGGTGATGGCATCCACGCCGGTTTTGCGCATTGAGAAGGGAATTTTGCCGACGGCTTGGACGATATCGCTGTGGACTAGCGCACCGAAGCGATGGCACAGATCGCAGATATCGGTCAGATTTTGAACGACCCCGGTTTCGTTGTTGCCGAGCATGACGCTTACTAGACTGATCCGATCGTTGTTTGCATCGGCGGTTTGGAGCCAGTTCTCGAGAACGTCGAAGCGGACTTGACCCGACGCGTCGACAGGCAGGATGCGGATTCGCGGCGACCATTCAACCGCCGCTTCCAGGACGCTGGGATGTTCGATGCTGCTGACAACAGTGTTGGAAGGGCGAACGGAGTGTGGAGTCGTTTCGTCGGGTGCGTTGTCTTCACGGGAACGGTTAAGTCCAGCGATCGCAAGATTGTTGGCTTCGGTCCCGCCGCTAGTCAGGATGATTTGAGCGGTTTCCATGCCATCGGACGGTGCATCGACGGCGCTAAGAATGTCCGCTTTGGCTTGTTCGAGAACGCGCAAAGCAGCGCGACCTGCGCGATGCTGACTGGCGGCGTTTGCGAAGCCAGCGCTATGGAGTTCGTTCATTCGCCGTAAGACTTGCGGATCGATGTGCGTGGTGGCATTACTATCGAAATACAAAGTGTCCACCGGATATCGTCTCGGAATCTTAAGACTTGAAACAGGAAGCTTGAAAAACTGAAAAATAGTCTATTAACCTAACAGCCCATTAAGATTTTCATTTGAAAAGCGTAGGCGTTGGTCTGGCACCAACACGTTCTTAAGGGTTGGTGTATTTATGCGCCAGAGTTTCCGCAAAAGAAAGTTCATCGGTTTGGTTGGCGGTTTTCAGTGCACCACAATGCTCAGAGAGGATGGATTGCATCTGGGTGTAAATCATCGATTTGAATTCATCATCGGTGGATTCGACTTTGGCCAGCGGCATGATTTGTGGGAGTTGGTGATAAAGTTGAAGATCAACCAAGTCGCGAGCGGCGGTCCAGAGGATGTTGGCTTTCGGCAGGTTATTGGTGCTCCAATCTTCCCAGAAGCGATCGGATCCGTAGGGTTCGAAGTAGCTGTGGAGGATGTTTGCGGGGCCTTCGGTAACGGCGGTACCGCATTTAAGTTCGATGAGGTCCCAGCGGGCAGACACGTTGTTTGTGCCGACGAAATAGGAGTTTGGAAAATTGTTTGTGGATGTTAGCGACGTGGGTGGATCGCGTAGGATTCCGGTCATTTGGGCGCCGGTGAAGGGATCGCGTCGGTACCAAAACGAGCGAACAGTCCATGAATTGTTGTCAAACTCCGAACCGCTCACGATTGTCGCTTGGAAGTAGCCAAAAGTCGATGCGATCAAGACACCGAGACCGATGAAGGCTATGGGCAGCATCCAGGAACGAAACCGCGATGGTCGAGATTCGGAAAGTGTGCTAGCTTTGGCTTCGGTGGTAGACATTGACTGGGCGAAATTGTTAGTGTTCTGAGGCGTGAACAGTGCTATAAAATGCGATGTCTCGGCTGGCGAACACCGGCAGGATTGCCGAAGAACAGGTTTGCCGTCGAACAGTGATGTTGGTGGATGGGAGCGAGTCTTGATTAATCATAGGGCGAGAAACTCGCAGAAACTATCCAGCCTGAGCGTTGCAGGTCGTACAAAGTACTGGATTTTTATTCACTGTGCGAATGGGCCCGGGGCTGCGCATTCCTTGGCACCGGCAGAAATTGAGGTAGAGGTTAGCCAGCAGGAGAAGCAGCGGCGAATTGAAGCAGTCCTTTTTCTGGCGCGTGAAGCGGTAAGTAGTAGAAAGTTGGCAAAATTAGCTGGGTTGGCGGACGCTACAGAAGCGCGTACACTGATCCGCCAGCTAAATCAGCAATACGAGGAAGAGGGTCGCGTTTTTCGCATTGAAGAAGTTGCGGGCGGAATGACGATGCTCACTCGCCCTCAGTTTGCTCCTTGGCTGCGACGGCTAGCACATCTGCCAAGAGTGACTAAGTTATCGCAATCGGCTATGGAGACATTAGCGGTAGTCGCTTATCGGCAACCAGTTTTGCGAGCGGACATAGAAGCCATTCGTGGTGTAGGTTGCAGTGAGGTGCTGAAGCAGTTGATGGAAATCGAGCTGGTTCGGATCAGTGGCCGGAGTGAAGAGCTGGGTCGCCCGTACCTTTACGGAACCACCAATCGTTTTTTACAAATATTTGGACTGCGAAGTGCTGAGCGGTTACCCCGGACAGATTGGGTCAACGCCGCGCGGATCGCTTCACAGGCATTAGAAACTAAACTTGATTCTTCGTTTGAACATGATACAGGACAAGCTCAGAAGCAAAGGAGTCCACTGTGAAGATGAGCTTTTCGGCGACAG
>JBGSJB010000008.1:0-1572 GCA_041742175.1 Pirellulaceae bacterium | reverse complement strand
CAAAATCTCGTCAGCTAAAGTACCAACAACCAGTCCACGCAAAATAGCGAAGCACATAGCTACTGCCCCAAGCACGCCAGAGTATGCTCGAGCCAATTGCTAGCCTCCTCGTTGCGACATCCTTTGACTCCAACAACCAATTTTGTTGAAGAAGTCGACAATTTCCCTCACTCGAACAAGCCAACTGCATTTCCAACGCAGACAGCTTGCCCGACACCCCATTTATCGGCAGGTAGGTAGGGGAAGTTTAATTTTATTTTTTCACTCGGTACAGCTTCGCCAGTTTCACTTCGTCGCAGTTGCCAGTTGCTCTGGTGCAGTCACTTCAAAGCTAAACGCGCAGGGCGAGTCTCTGACAAATGGCACAGCGGCATGTGCTTTGAGGTATAATGCAAGACCTGCCGATGCCACCCACCACGCCCCTCCCTGCCTGATGATTCTTCGATATGAACCTTGATACTGTTCGCGTACGATTCTTAGCTTCGCGCCTTAATCGTGTGTTGGCCGGAAGATTCATTGCTGTCTTGACGGTTGCTTACTTGGCTGCGTTATGCATTGGCCATGTTGCCAAGGCTCAAGAGCTAACCACGACCGACACGCCCGTTGATAGCAAATCGAAATTGGTTGTAGAAAAAATTGTCGCAACATGGGAAAGCGATGTTCTTCCAATTCTTAGCAAGCACTGCCTTGAATGTCACAGCACCAAAGAGCATTCTGGCAAATTGGAGCTTGAGTCGATATCGAGCTTATTGCGAGGGGGACTGAGCGGCTCTGCAGTCGACCATGAACAACCAACCGCCAGCTTGCTGCTCGAAGTGCTCGACCCGAAAGCCAAGAAGCACATGCCACCGGAAGGGCAACTTACAGAAGTTGAGATCGCCCAGTTATCGAACTGGTTGCAAAATTTCCAAAGCGACACGTTGCCCGCCGAAGTGGTCGCTTCACAGTGGAAAACTACTGACGCAGCGACCGCAAACCCGCTAGAACAAACGGCTGCGCCGGAGGAAGGCGATGGCATCATCCGTCGCTTACCGCTCGGCATTAGTCCCTCGCAAGTTATCAACTTGGCGCTCGAGACAGGTTGGCGCGCCAATGAAATTGCGCCAGCGAAGGTCGCGAACGATGCATCTTTCGCGCGGCGCGTTTATCTAGACTTGATCGGTCGCATTCCGCGCGATTCGGAATTAAAACAATTCGTCGATAACCCGGACAGTCGCAAGCGTGAGCAGTTAGTCGACTCGCTGTTGGGAACTGACGAGCACGCGATCCACTTAGCGGAAGTGCTGAACGCAGTTTTTATGGGACGCAATCCTGTCGGACGAAGTGGTGGGCGTAATAAGAACGGAGCACGGGAAAAAACGGGTTGGATGGATTACTTGACGTCAGCAATTCAAGAGAATCGGCCTTGGAACGACGTTGCACGTGAAGTTCTGTTGGCGAGACCGACGCGACCTGAAGACCAAGGTGCTGTGTGGTATCTGTATTCGCGACGCGACAAACATCAGGATATCGCCGAAGCGGTTTCGAAGGACTTCTTCGGTGTGCGAATTGACTGTGCGCAGTGCCACGATC
>JBGSJB010000007.1:0-2032 GCA_041742175.1 Pirellulaceae bacterium | reverse complement strand
ATACCAAGACGCCATTCAGGGTTTTGCAGGCGAGCTCGTGCGTCGATCGGCTCGATCGCGGGTACGCCATTGGGAACAGTCACCAACTGCCGATCTGCAACTCCAACGCGTCGCATCTCATGCGCAAGACTCTCACTAACGGTGATCAACCGATCACAGTTGCAAATCGCATAACGTTCGATCCAAGCATTGACGCGGTTCACCAACCCGCGCGTGCTATCGCGGGCAGTCGGACTATGAACATGATAGATCCAAGGAATCTGCGTTCGCAGTGCGACCAGTGAAGTGATCATCGCGGTGCGCGGCGTATGCGCATGCAACAAAGCGACTGAATGCTCACGAACATATTTCACTAACTGCGATACAACCCGCAGATCAAATCGGCCTCGCATCGGCGACTTAATGATTTGTTGCTCACTAAGCCCACACAGTTTCGGAAAGCGATCCGGTTTCACGCAAGCAAACCGCGCGTCAAAACCGAATTCTCCTAACCGTTTACCAAGCAACTGCTGGACGCGTTCCGCGCCAGAGAAGTGTTCGCCGTTGATGACGTGCAGCACCGTCGGCAATTCGAGCTTCGCAGCCGCATACAGTGGCAAGTCGCCAATCAACGCTAACGGCGCAACCGCCGGATCGACGTTTAATAGCCCTGGAGAAGTGAGACGCATCGGTTACCTGTGTTTCATTTCGAGATTGTACGCTAATGCACAAGCATCTATGAAACTGTAGGTTTGCGCCGTTTTCGTTAGCTCAATATGCTCGCGCAGCCAACATATTCCGCACGCGGAACAGCACGATCCAAGCAGTTGTAACGATTGTAAAGGCAAATCCAGCCTTAAGAATGTTCGCCCCGCCTAAACGCCCGCTCCGCGTCACCAATCCAACTGAGCCGGAAAATATTCAGCGATCAACTGCTCATAAAAAGTTCGCAGCGACGCGACGTCCATGCGCTCGTCGCGCTTCGTATACAAATCGTACTGATTGAAATCTCTCACCCAAGCAAAGAGCTCACGATCGCGAGCGTTCATCAGGTAAGCATACTCACCTTCATGGTGAATCGGATAACACGAATGATATCGAATCATGTACAACGCAGGCGGTGGCAGAAACTCTTTCACAACATGATAGAGATACTCATCATGTCCCCACGACATCAGCACGTTGTCCAGTCCACAGTTCGGCAAATAAATCCCCAACTCAGTTTGATAAGCGGTGTTGTCAACGTCTGGATTCGCTGCAAACGCTTCGCTAAAAATGATCTTGTCCGAGAACTTACATCCCACTGGGAACGTGTCGCCTACGACAGCCCATTGCGGTTCATCCCAAAGACATAAAATCTTTCCCAAGTCATGAATCAGCCCCGTGAGGATGTACCATCGCGGTCTGCCCGCCAGGCGAATCGCTTCGGCGGTCTGCAAAAGGTGTGTTCAATCTGCGGCAATTCAATATCGGGATCGCTGTCATCGACCAACGTATTCAAGTACTCCATTGCTTCCCAAACACTCATCCGTCTTCGCTTCAAAGGCAAATACTCGGCTCGTTTTGACTGCACAAACTCAACCGTTTGAAAGCGATGGTTCAACTCGTAGAACTTCTTTACCGAAGGTCGCGCTTCCGCCGCATAATTGCGAAACGACTTGCCAGGCTCAGACTGCGCATCGCGCGTACCGGACGTCGGCTGAGGATAACGCCGAAGCAAATCGTCTTCCCATTCGTCCAGCGATGCCAACGGATGCGTTTCTTCATTCATCTCTATGTCTCTTAACTCAATGTCTCTTAACTCAATCAGTTGATGGTCAGCTTCGTTCCTGCCGTCGCTGTCGGTATTGATCCAGCGTTACCGCTGCGATGATGATCACACCAAGCATTATATCTTGCGTTGAATTCTGTATGCCCAGCAGATCGCAACCGTTTGAGATCACGCCCATTATGGTAGCACCTGCGAGAGTACCTAGTACCGCTCCACGTCCACCGCTTAGACTAGCGCCGCCGATCACCACGGCCGCGATGAACTTCAACTCCTTGCCGATAC
>JBGSJB010000006.1:0-2215 GCA_041742175.1 Pirellulaceae bacterium | reverse complement strand
ACGACAACTTGGTTACCCTCTTGCTGAGCGCGAATCGCTTTACGCGCCGCAGCTAGGATCTTCTCGGGGTCCGCAACGCTCGTGCCGCCGAACTTTTGAACAACTAAAGGCATTTGTGCTTTTGACCTTAACTAAATTCATGCGTCGGAACGAATGCCGACATAATTGGCTAATACTGACAATGCTGACGGAATATTGACGGAAAGTGAGTCGCGTACGGGTTACTTCTTCCAGTTCCCACGGATGAAGGCTTCCATCATTTCCCATCCGTTAGAAAACGCAAGCGGAGATGCAGCCGCTTGGACTTCGTCATAACCGGCACCGGAGCTTTCGATTCCGGATCCACAAATTGCTAACGGAACCATCCCGTGACTATGTTTCTTGGTCGAACATGGCGTGGGATGGTCGGGCAAGACGATCAAGCGATACTCGTCGAAAGTCTGCAGCTTCTCTAAAACTGGACCGACTACATGCGTATCGATCGCTTCGAGCGCTTTCACTTTCTCGTCGTGGCGACCTTCGTGCGACGCTTCATCCGTCGCCTCAACATGCACACAGACCACATCGTATTTGTCGAGCGCCTCCACGCCAGCTTGGCCTTTGCCAGCGTAGCTCGTATCCAAGTATCCGGTCGCGCCCTCGACTTCGATCCGGTCCCAACCGATTAGCGCCGCCAAACCACGCAGCAAATCCACCGCTGTAATCATCGCTCCGCTCAATCCAAAACGCTCGGCGAAAGAAGGCAACACCGGACTGCGACCTTGTCCCCACAGCCACACGTTGGACGCAGGCTTCTTACCACTCGCAACTCGCTTCGCATTCACGGCATGATCCGCGAACAGCGGCACACTGCGATGCATCAGCTCCGTCAACAAATCGCTTCCCGGTCCGCGTGGAAAATCATCGCACACCGACAGATCCGTCAAATCATGCGGAGCACGAGTGCGCGTGTCGCTGGTGAATGGAGCTGGATCGTCTTTGCTGCCGCGATAGATCAGCAAGTTGCGATAGCTCACGCCGGGAACGAATTGCAATCGTGGATCAGCGATCGCATCGCCCAGCGAACGCAGCAATTGCTTGGCTTCATCCGTCGAGATATGGTCAGCCGTAAAGTCGACCATAATCTGATCGATAACAGTTACCAGATTACACCGAACCGCCCAGTCATTCTCACCCAGTTCAATGCCTTGCGCAGCTGCTTCGATCGGCGCGCGGCCAGTAAAGTACTTGTTGGGATCGTAACCAAACAAAGTCATGTTCGCGACTTCGCTGCCGGCTGGCAGATGCGCGGGTACGTTGTCGGTTTGAGCTACCATGCCCAAGCTGGCAACGCGATCCATGTTCGGAATCTTCGCAGCTTGCAGCGGTGTCTTGCCACCGAGCGCTTCAAGCGGCTGATCGGCGCAGCCGTCAGGAATGATGATCGCGTATTTCATGTTTCGTCAAACTTTCTCGCAGGCATTTCTCCGAATCACTTTGCAGACATTCTAAATCTGTTCGTTGATCGGAATTCAGTATGTTTCTAGCTACCCATTCATTTCATCAGACCAGTCATATCATCAGAACAAATGCGTGCATCAGACTTTAACGTCCTTCATCACTCGCATCCGAACGCTTGGCCCGGTTACCACAGGCAACTGAGTGATCATTTCCACAGCGCGTCGCGCGGCACCTTCCGGAGCCTCATGAGTCATGATGACCAACTGTACTTGAGGCGACTTTGCTAACGAATCTGGCTCGTGCTGAATCACCGACGAAATGGAGATGCAGTTTTCGCCAAGCACCGAAGTGATTTTTGCCAGGCTGCCCGGTTCATCGGCCACAGTCAGTCGCATGTAATAGCGGCTGGGCATATCATCGTCTGGACGGATCGAAACGTGCGACTCGCGGTTGCTCCACAATTCCAGCGTTCGAAATGTGATCGGGGTGCGGCCAACTGCGGTGTCGATCATGTCCGCCACAACGGCTGACGCTGTCGGCATCTGCCCCGCGCCTTGTCCGTGAAAGAAAATATCGCCCACTGCGTCACCCACGACATTGATCGCGTTGTAATTGCGACGCACTTCGGCAAGCGGTCGACCAGAGCGAATGAGGGTCGGCGAAACACTCAACTCCAGTCCGTGCGAACCAAGTCGAGCTTGCGCGATCAACTTGATGCGATAACCGAGTTCCGCCGCAAAGTGTATGTCTTGAATGTCAAGTTGGTCGATCCCCT
>JBGSJB010000005.1:0-5473 GCA_041742175.1 Pirellulaceae bacterium | reverse complement strand
CGCGATGCCGTTCCCGGTCAAGTTGCGGCTCCCGCTGCGCCGCACTCCAACGCCGGGCCTGCCGCACCGCGAGCCCCAGGAGCGTCTGCCGGACGACCGACTGCGCGACCAGTTGCAGCCACGAGCAAACTCGCTAGTGATAGCGATGCGCCCAAGGGGCCATGGACTCAACCCAAAACGTGGAATAAGAGCCAGAAAAATACCGCCATCGCAGTGATCGGTAGTTTGGTGGTAATTGTGTTGGTCATTCTGGTTCCAGGATCGCCAAGTAAGACACCTGACAAATCAAATGAAAAGCCCAACGCCGAGGTCTCTGAAACTGAGCAATCGAACGCGCAGCCTGGTAGCAACCTGGGTAATAGCGATTTGGATGGTAGCGATGGTTCTCAGCCGATGGCAGATGGATCAACGGCCACTACGGGCGAAGAAGCCAAGTCTTCCGAACCGGAACCGCCGCCGAATAATTAGGCTGGTTCAATACGTGTTCGCGGTATGGGCCACGAATTCAGCGGTGTATGAGCACTTTCTCCCTCCGCGTGCAACCTTGTAGCAAAGTTTGATTTCATGCAAAAAGTTGGCTTAGGATTCGACTTAGGTACAACGATCTCGTTGGCTTCAGTGGTCGGTCAGTCGGGGCGTCCAGAAGTGGTTTGCGCACCGTCGGGACGGCACTTGATCCCGAGCGCTGTGTACTTTGATACCAACGTTGTAGTAGGTGAGAGCGCGATGGACCTGGGGCTGCGCGATCCCCACGGTTTCGCGGAGGCTTTCAAGCGCGATATTGGTAAGCCTCATTACAGCCGTGACGTGCGTGGAGCTCAGGTGCCGCCCGAAGTGCTAACCGCCTACTTAATTCGTCACATGATGGACAATGTGCGGCAGTCGGTTGGCGACGTTGAATCAGCTGTGATCACTGTTCCGGCTTACTTTGACGAGAAGAAACGCACCGCGACTCAGCAGGCGGCTACCCTCGCTGGGCTGAATGTGCTGGACATTATCAATGAGCCGACGGCGGCGGCGATAGCGCTCGGCCATGAGATGATGCTCGATAAGCAACCGAGCAACAAGCCTCGTCGCTTGCTGGTTTACGATTTGGGAGGCGGAACCTTTGACGTTACTTTGTTGGAGTTTATCGATCGCACATTCCGAGCGCTCAGTACCGACGGTGATATCTATCTCGGTGGACGCGATTTCGATGAGCGTATCATCGGAATCATTGCAGATCGCTTTCGTGATCGTCATGGTGTTGACCCGCGTCAACATATCGGCGAAATGCAGCGACTGTGGAAACGCTCGCGCGAGTTGAAGCATGTGTTATCAGATCGCGAACGTGTCGACGTCGAATACGTCTACGAAAGCATGAGCATCTCGTTCACGCTTGAACGCGCGGATTTTGAAGATGCGATCGAGCCGCTGGTGGATCGTTCGATGGCGACGACACGTGATGTGATTCAAGCCGCTGGTTATTCTTGGGGCGAGATTGATGAGTTTCTATTGGTTGGCGGTTCGAGCCGTATTCCTTTGATCGCGAAGAAAGCGGGCGAGCTGGCTGGTAAGGCGCCGCGGTTAGCACAGAATCCGGACGAGTTAATTGCAAACGGGGCCGCGCTGTATGCTGCGACCAAACGCGGCGACATCCTCGATGCGGATGCGAAGTTTGACGTGGTGAATGTCAATGCGCACAGTCTTGGCGTGCGCGGGACCGATGCTGCAACTAAGCAGAAAGTGAACAAGATTTTAATTCCGCGCAATACGCCATTGCCGGCTTCAAAGGTCTATAGCTTTGTTACGTCGCGCGATGGACAAAAGAATGCGAAGGTACCGTTGCTGGAAGGGGAGAGCGAAAATCCGGATTACTGCACACCGCTGGGCGAGTGTTTAGTCCGAATCGATACGGCGATGCCGAAAGGCTCGGGAATCAAAGTCATTTGCAATTATGCCGCCAACGGAACGATATCAGTCACGGCGAGATTCGCACAAACGAATTCGGCTGCCTATGTTGAGATTCGCCGCGATGGCTACTCGACCTTGGAGTCGCTGGATATTTGGACAGCGAGATTGACGACTGGGGGAGCTGTTCAGTCGACGGAGGTTCTCGCACATCTGGCGACTAAACCGTCAAATGTTGCACTTACCGACCGTTCTGATAAAGATAAAGTCGTCTCACGATTGGATGATTTGTACCGTTACATTGGAAAACTCTCGAGTGATTCGCCGCCGCCCGCAGGAGCGATTCAAACGCACCGATTGGTCGGACAGCTGGAACAAGAAACCGCAACTTTGAAACAATTGATTCGGCAACTCGAGGTTCGGCATCAAACCACCGATAATTTCCAAGACAGATTAGAGTTAGCCGGTCAATTAGCTCAGTTGAAAATGGCATGGGAACATTCGATTCGATTGTTGGATCATGCGATGGTTGTCCTTGGTCGCGAGTGCGTTGCCGAGAACTTGGTCAATCCAGCTGCCAGCGACCTGCTGGGTGAGGCACGCGAGCTACAAGAATCCCTTGAGGCCTAATAGTTGAAGCGATTATGCGGAATAGATACAGATGAATGACAACGATGTATATCACCTGTGGCTCGGAATTCCGCCGGAAGAACAACCTCCAACGCATTACCGATTGCTTGGCGTACCACTCTTCGAGCAAAATGCTGAGGTCATTCGCAACGCTGCTGATCGTCAGCGGTCACATGTTAAACGTTTGGGAGTGAATCAGTTTCAGTCGATCGGCCAAGAGCTGCTGAACGAAATTGAAATTGCTAAAATCTGCTTACTGAGGCCCGAGAAACGAGCGGCTTACGATGAAAAACTGCGAACATCACTGCCGCAACTCGCAGCCGCTCAGCACCACGATGTTGTGGATAGCGACAACCCACATCCTGAAACGCTGATCATTGGGTCGGATCCGAATTGCGACATCGTGATTGACTTGCCGATTATTTCTGGCATCCATTGCTCTGTCTTGCGTCGCAAAGACGTCGTTGTGCTGCGTGATCTAAAGTCGACCAACGGGACTTTTGTAAATTTCCATCGCGTCACTCAACCTACCAAAATATATCCATCCGATCTGCTCGTTTTGGGACGTGACACTCGCTTGAAGTTGCCGCTCAGTTTCTTTCCGAATTTGCAAAACACGAAAAGAGTTGGCTTTGTAGGTCGCAGCGAGCAGTGTGAGTTTTTTTTCGCGCACGACACCATTTCTGCTTATCATGCGCGCGTCGTACTCGACAAATCTGAAGTTCAACTTGAAGACCTCGGCTCCACCAACGGAACATTCTTGATCGACCAACATGGCGTTTCTAAACGCCTCTCACCTCGTACCCCAAGCTCGATCGAAGGTTTCTCCACGGTTGGTTTTGGGAAGTTTAAGATCCCGGTTGATCAGTTGAAAGAGCAGAGCGCGAAACTCGACGCAACGTGGTCGGAAGACATTGCGGCGAGTTCGAATAAGTAACTTCGCACTTTCACGGAATCAGGCTAGCACGCCTTGAATCGGCTGGTGTTCTTCGACACCGGTAAGTCGAAAACGCAGGCCTTGGTATTCATAGCCTAGTCGAGCGTGATCGACGCCTAGCAAGTGAAGGATGGTGGCTTGCACATCGCGCACGTCAACCTTGTCTTCAATTGGATGGAATCCGAGTTCATCCGTGCGACCGAATTGATGACCTCCTTTAATGCCTCCTCCACACATCCACATTGTGAAGGCTTGCGGGTGGTGATCGCGGCCAAGTGAGCGTCCGAGTGCAGCGCTGGCTTCGACCATCGGCGTGCGTCCAAACTCACCTCCCCAAACGACCAGCGTATCTTCCAACATTCCGCGCCGCGCGAGATCTTCAATCAAAGCGGCTGAAGCTTGATCGGTGGCCTTGCAAGTCCCTTTCAAGCCGCCTGCAACATCAGAATGATGATCCCAACCAGCGTGATAAACTTGAATGAAACGAACGCCGCGTTCAGCCAAACGCCGAGCTAGCAGGCAGTTATTGGCAAACGCTTTGCCAGGCGTGCCGGGTTCGGCGCCGTAAAGGTCGAGCGTCTCTTGGCTCTCAGAGGAAAAGTCCATCAGCTCCGGTGCACGCATTTGCATGTGGTAAGCCATTTCGTACGCATCGATACGAGTTTGAATTTCGGGGTCACCCACTTTATCTAGCTGAATGCGATTCAATTCACTTATTAGGTCGAGCGATTCGCGCTGCGATCGCTGGTCGTAGCCCTTGGGATTCGAGGTGTGCAAAATTGGGTCGCCTTGACCGCGAAACGGAACGCCTTGGTGTTTCGATGGCAAGAAGCCTGAGCTCCACATCGCTGCTCCGCCACTTAAGCTATCGCCGCTTTTCAGCACCACAAACGCTGGAAGGTCGTCAGCTTCGCTGCCGAGTCCATAACTGAGCCACGATCCCATGCTCGGTCGCCCCGGGATGCCATTACCTGTATTTACGGTCAGTTGTGCCGGAGCATGATTGAACTGGTCGGTTGACACACTTCGCAACAAAGCGATTCGATCTACGATTCTTGCAAGGTGCGGCAACATCTCGGAAATTTCCATTCCCGACTCACCATGACGTTCAAACTTGAATTGGGGCCCAAGAACCGCTGCGTCAGGTTGAATGAAAGCGTAACGTTGGCCCTCGATCACGGAAGGCGGCAGTGGCTTGCCTTCGAGCTCCGCGAGCTTTGGCTTGTAGTCAAACAGATCTAGTTGGCTGGGCGCGCCTGCCATAAACAAATAGATCACGCGTTTAACTTTGGCGGGGTAATGTGGTAGTCCCGCCAGACCTGCAGCTGTCGGCGCATTGGCGAGTGCCTGCCGACCCGTAATAGAGCTAAGCGAGCCAAAGGTAAGTGAAGCCAAGGCGATTCGGCCCAGCCCCAGTCGACATTCGTTCAGGAAGTAGCGGCGTGCGAGCGAACATCGAGCGTTCATAATACGGTTCCATTCCTACTGGCAAATACACCACAGTACAGGAGACAAGAAGCGCTAGACAACTGCCTCCCTCCAACTTACTCGCCAGCCCCCGTTCCATGAACCCGCCTGGCCCCTTTTTTAGGTGCCCCTTTCTTACATGCCTCCTTAATGACAGGTGCCGTCTCGTTATAGCGTTGATAGGAGCGTTGATAGGAGCGTTGATGGGAGCGTTGATAGGGATCGTTGATAGGGATCGTTGATAGGTGCCACCCACCGTCTTGTTCGTTGATTAGGCGTCGATGGGATCGTTGATAGGTGCCACCCACCGACTGTTGACTTCATTCGTCTGGCGTCGATAAGTGCCACCCACCGACTGTTGACTTCATTCGTCTGGGTGTTAAGCTGTGGGGAACTTTGGGAGGACGGGTGATGGCACGACCGGCGCGGAATGAGCAGTTTGTGGCAAACGATATTTGCATCGTGCATGCGGTGCAGAGGTGTGTGCGGAGAGCCTTCTTAGCTGGCCGTGATGATCATTCGGGCGTGGATTACTCGTTCCGGCGCGAG
>JBGSJB010000004.1:0-9805 GCA_041742175.1 Pirellulaceae bacterium | reverse complement strand
CAGGGCGCGAAGAGAGGCGCTTGATGGTGAAGATGCCGCTGAATTGTCCAATCGCTTCTTCGATATTATGACCATCCAGAAGGCGACTGCACTACTGTTGCTAGACGGTATGGCTATCGTCATTCAAACGATCATTGGTTTGATTCTGCTTGCGTTCTACCATCCGTTCCTGTTGGGCTTTGATCTTGTTCTAGTGTTTTCGATGACTGTTATTACATGGATGCTCGGACGTGGTGCGATTCGATCTGCGATTCGGGAATCGATCGTAAAGTATGATGTTGGGCACTGGATGCAAGACGTGCTGGCGAATCCAACTGCTTTTCATATGCATGGTGGTACGGAATACGCAGTCGACCATACGAATCGCATGACGGTCGAGTACTTGCTCGCGCGTCGCATGCACTTCCGAGTTTTGTTGCGCCAGTTCGCATTCGCGCTTTGTCTTCAGGCTGTTGCATCGACGGTTTTGCTGGGTGTTGGAGGTTGGCTAGTGATCAGTGGCGAATTGACGTTGGGGCAATTGGTAGCGAGCGAGTTGGTGGTGACGGCGATCGTTAGTGCATTCGCCAAGATCGGTAAATCGCTCGAGTCCTTTTATGACTTGATGGCAGCGATGGACAAAGTTGGCCATCTGCTGGATTTGCCCGTTGAACCTGCTCCGCAATACTGTCATCCGGGTGAAGGTCCCGCTTCGTTGCGTTGGCACAATTTGATGTTGACCAGCGCCGATCCGCATCATTCGGTAAGTGACTATTCGGTGGAACCGGGTACACGATTGGGCGTAACCGGTTGCAGTTCAAGTGGCAAAACATGGCTGTTCGAAATCCTTGCAGGCTTACGTCAGCCGCCTCAAGGTTTTGCTGAAGTGGCTGGGCTCGACGTGCGCGAGGCGGATTTGATCTCGAATGGATCGCTGATTGCGCTGGCTCGGAGTCCGGAGATATTCCACGGAACCTTGATGGAAAATGTGCGTTTGGGACGCAGTTGGCTTTCGGAGTCGGAAGTGCGTTCCGCGATGGAACTGGTGGGAATGTGGGACGAAGCTCTCGAACTCAGTCATGGGATCGATACCCAATTGCAGACGGGCGGTTATCCGTTGAGCAATGCGCTGCGAATCCGATTGATGCTTGCCCGCGCTATCGTGGCACGTCCGCGTGTGTTGCTGATTGACGCAGTGTTAGATTCATTGCCACCGGCCGAGCGATTGGAGATTTGGGAGAAGGTGAGTGCCAAGTCGCAACCTTGGACATTGATCGTCGGGACGTATGATGAACGTATCTTGGCCAGTTGTGATCAGACGGTCACGCTGGGGCGAAGCAAGGGTCACTAACGGTTCTATTCTGATTTATTATGGCACACGAAACAGCTTTACCAGTTCGGCATGATCCCAGTGAGTCGTTGGCAGCGATTTCTATCGATCATTTGAAACAGACTTTTCCAGCATTGCATCTGGTGCGCACCGCGCGATTGATTCGCTTGGTGGGCAAACTTACCTTTGCTTTACTCGTTGTCAGCTTGGTGGCGATGTTCTTCGCTCCATGGCAACAGACATCGCGCGGCTTTGGTGTGGTGCTAGCGCTCGATCCGCAATATCGGCCTCAGAACGTTGAGAGCCAGTACGACGGCATCGTGAACTATGTAAAGCCTGGGCTACGCGAGGGCTCGTTTGTAGAGGCTGGTGAACGGCTTTTGGAACTTGAACCCACCGCGGTCCGCGAACAGGAGCAGCTTGTGGATCAGATCGCGCAGACCAGGTTGGGTATGATCGCCTCGGAGAATTCGGTTCAGTTTGCGAAGCAGAATGTGGACCTCCAGTTACTCACCGGCAATACGAGTATGGTGGCCGTAGGTAGCGAAGTGGACGCAGCGGAGGAGAAGCTGAAGCAGAGCCAGCAGGAGGTCGTCGCACTCGAAGCGGAGAATAGGCAAAAGTTGTATGAGAAGGAGCAAGCGGAAAGACTCTATCCGAGAGGATTGGTTTCTGAGCAAAGCCTGATGGACAAACGCAATTCATTGAGTGCTGCGGTTGCAAAACTTGAAAAGGCGAAGCGTGCCGTTGACGAAAGTTCAAATCTGCTGGCCGCGAAAAAGCAGGATTTAGATGCGAAGCGCATTGCATTTGATATCAAGAATCAAGAGACGAAGACCAAATTTGAGCAAGAAAAGTCAAAGCTCGCTGAAGTCACCAACAAGCTCACCGAATTGCAAACGAAGCTCGATCAACTTGATCGACTGCGAGTCTTCGCGCCGCGCGACGGCATTGTTTACAAGCTGTTTAGCCGCGAAGGCTCGAATACGGTGAAGAAGGGTGATCTGCTTTTCACACTGGTTCCCGCCACCACGGAGTTAGGTGTCGAACTGACGGTTCCAGGCCGCGATATGCCGTTGGTTCATGTTGGCGACAAGGTGCGATTGCAATTTCAGGGTTGGCCAGCAGTCCAGTTTGTCGGTTGGCCGTCAGCTGCTGTTGGAACATTCGGCGGTCAAGTGCTTGCATTGAGCCCCACTGACGATGCAAAGGGCGATTTTTCGGTGCTGATTGAACCTGATCCAGAAGAGCCCGCGTGGCCCGGCGACCGATACTTAAGACAAGGCGTGAGAGCAAATGGATGGGTTCTCTTAAACCAAGTTTCTTTAGGTTACGAGATATGGCGGCAGCTCAACGGATTCCCGCCGGTGATTTCCGATCAGGAACCGACCAAAGCCGGCTTTGGACAAGAGAAAGCCAAACCGAAGCTACCGAAGTAGCTTTGCGTGTCCTGCTTTCGCGCCTTGCTCAGTTGGGTTGTGTGTTGATGATTGCATTTGTTGGGCCAGCTTCTGGATGCACTGCCCAACAGATGCGTTTGCAGCCGCTGCTAAAGCCGCCGGTTACGCAACCAGCCGAACCTGCAATACCTGATGCCGCCTCGCCGCAGATTTCCTCACCTGCAGAAGCAGCCAAGGATGACGTGGGTGATAAGTCGGCCAGCGACAAGTCGACCAGTGATAAGCAAGCAAACGGATCTGCAGACGCTACTAAGTTAGAGTCTGTGGAGCCAGCAGATGAGCAAGCGAGGCCGAGTGGCCTTCCTCCAGCCGCGACGTCTTCGTCTGGTCAATCTCCTGCCCAAAATCCTAGCGGCAACTCAACTTCGGACGGAAATGCAACCGCCGATTCGGCCACGCCGCAGACGCTATTGCTAGCCGACGTGATCGCAAGCTCGATACAGTCGTTTCCGCAGATCGAACAAGCTCGGCTGCAAGCAGGAGTCGCCGCTGGTGAAACGACCTCGGCACGCGGCTTTTACGATCACAAGTTACAAGGCTATACGCTCAACGAGCCAACTGGATTCTATGAAAATTCCCGCAGCGGAATTGGAGTCGCGCGTCAGCTTTGGTGGGGTGGCTATCTTTCTGCTGGTTACAGAACTGGACGCGGTGATTTCGCGCCGTGGTACAAGGAACGTGAGACCAATAAAGGGGGCGAGTTCAAAGTCTCCATGGTTCAACCGTTATTGCAAGGACGCGCAATTGATCCAGCCCGCGTGGAACTGCTCCAGGCCAACTTGCGTTTACAAGCAGTTGCACCGGAGGTTGAGCGGGCGATTCTGATGATTGGTCGCGAAGGAGCTGAAACTTATTGGCAGTGGTTGGCCACAGGCTCCTTTCTTCGATCGCAAGATGAGTTGCTGAGGCTAGCCGAAGTTCGGGCTGAGCAGTTGAGGATACTTCTTCAAGAAGGCGCGGTCAAAGCACTCGACCTTACCTTTAATGATCAGTTGGTAGCTGAACGACGTGTGAAGGTGATTGAGACGCGGCAGAAGTTTCGAGAGCTTGGTGTCAAGCTATCCTTTTACTTGCGGGACGAAGTTGGGCAGCCGTTGTATCCGCGAGAAGAGTGGGCGCCTAAGGTGTTTCCTCCCATTCAGCAACTGCCACCTGGAGATTTCCCTGCCGACTTGGCCGCAGCGTTCTCGCGCCGGCCCGAACTGCGCGGATTAAGTCTTGAGATGCAACATGTTACCCTCGACCTTCGATTAGCGCAGAATCAAATGGCTCCGCAGCTCGATTTTATCTCAGGTGCTTCACAAGATACGGGAACGCCAGCCTCGTCGCCGGACGACAAAGGCCAGTTTGAATTGGAAGTTGGTCTCGAGGGTGAGGTACCGATTCAGCGCCGCAAGGCGATAGGAAAAATTCAAAGCACTCGTAGCAAGTTGGCACAGCTTGATCAAAAGATACGCTTGCAGCAGGACAAGATTGGCGTCGAACTGATGACCGCACGCAACGCCCTCGACCAAGCCGCTTTAGAAGTGGTCCAAGCTGAAGCTGCCTTGCAAGCATCGCTCAAAGTGCTCGAGGAGTTCAATGTTGCGTTGCGGGAAGGGCAAGTGGATTTGATCTACATCAACATCCTTGAGACCAAGGTAACTGAGTATCGAATCAAATTGGTCGAGTCCCGCCAGAAGTGGTTTGCAGGACTAGCAGCGATGCAAGCCGCCCTTGGGCTCGATCCGCTCGAGCAAGCCATCAACCTTCTGGCGATCGCGCCACCTGCTGGAAACTGAGCTAGCCACTTCAATTCGCTCGGCCTTGAATCGTGGATAATGCGCGACGCTTGAGATAGACTGATGCAGCATGGCTCGCATTCGTCGAGTCCGTCCGTTCTCACCAGCATACCAGCTCGCCTTGATGTCCCTTAGTACTCGACTCTTAACCCCCCAAGACCGCGATGCCGTTGCCTGTTTGCAGTTGCTCGCGCGAGGTGTGGTCGAAGGGATAACGGTTGGCCGACATCGATCGCCGCACAAGGGTGCCAGCGTCGAGTTCAAAGAGCATCGGCAATATGTCAAAGGGGACGAGATCCGCTCGATCGACTGGAAGCTCTTCGGCAAAACCGATCGGCTATACATTCGTCAGTACGAAGATGAAACGAATCTTCGCGCGATGATCTTGCTCGACCAGAGCGGATCGATGGCTTATCGCGGTTCGCGCGCCGCTGGCGTTAGCAAACACGACTTCGCGACGCGTTTGGCCACTTGTTTGTCGACGTTGCTAATTAGTCAGCAAGACGCCGTTGGCCTCTGCACCTTCGATACGGATCTTCGCGAATTGATTCCGGCGCGTGGGAAGATCAGTCATCTGATGTCCATTGCCGAGTGTTTGGTGCGAAGCGTACCAAGTCGTGAGACTCAACTGAGCGGCACGCTTCGGCAAGTGGCTCAGAAGCTCAAGCGCCGCGGTATGTTGATTCTCATTTCCGATTGCTTTGACGATGTCAATGCGCTGATGAAGTCGCTCGCCTACTTCCGACACTCAGGCAACGAAGTGGTCGTGTTTCAAGTTTGGGATCGCGATGAACTCGATTTTCCATTCGGACAACGCACGCAATTTCGGTCCTTGGAATTGAACTCGCACCAACGACTGGTCGACCCCAACACCATTCGCGCGGCGTATCTCAAACAGGTCGCTGAGTTCCGTCAAGAACTAACGGAACGTACCGCGAAAGAGCGCATCGACCTCATTCAGTGCACGACAGATCAATCGTATGCCGAGTTGCTGGCGACCTACATAACGCGACGATCTGGCGCGAAACGCGGAGGCTCGCCATGAGCTTCCTGAACTGGATATTACTGGGCGGTGCATTAACGTTCGCAGCTCCGCTGATCATTCATCTTTTGAATCGCAGCCGCTTTAAAGTCGTCGATTGGGGCGCGATGCATCTGCTCGAATCAGCGCTCCAAGTGAACTCGAAACGGATCGAATGGCAAGCCTGGTTGCTGCTGTTCATTCGTTGCTTGATCCCAGTGCTACTCGCTTTGGCGCTCGCGCGTCCCGTCTTTACCAGTTGGCGATCTGCCAACGCGGCTGGCGACAAATCTGTCGTGCTGATCATTGACAACAGTCTCTCGATGCAAGCACTTGTTAGCGGCGGCAAAACTCGTTTCGACAGAGCGATCGAACAAGCCTCCGCAGTCATTGAGCAGTTGAAACCTTCAACAGAACTGAGCCTGTGGACCGCCGGCGGCATCCCGACCGACGAACTGGGCGGCAGCTCCTTCGATCATCGACGCGTGTTGAATAAATTGAAGAGCCTTCGCAGCGGTGCTGGCAGCGTTCAAGTGCATGCAGTACTCAATACAGCACTCAAACAAGTCGCTGCAATGCAGAACGCAAATCGCGAAGTCATCCTCATCAGCGATTTTCAAAGTCACGAATGGCAGCAGATGAAGGAAAGTGAACGCGCCGCGCTTAAAACGCAACTTACCGCCGATCCAATTGCAACTCAAATTGTGTTTCTCCCAATCCGCGACCAAGCTGCTTCGACCAACCTTTCGATCGCTATCGACGCGCTCGAATCGCCCTTCGTTGTGCTTGACCAACCTTTTCGAGTCTCCGCTCAAGTTCGCAATCATGGTGCTAGCGAGGTTACCGATGTCGCTGTCGTTCTCACCATTGCAGAACGCGAGCTAGCCAGTCGCCGCGTTACCATTCCAGGCAGCGGCGTCACTCAAATAGTGTTTGACTGCCAGATCGAAACTGTGGGCGCGCACGTTGTCAACGTTCGCATCGACGACGCAGCAGGCTTTGAAGGTGACAATGCTGCTGAAAAGATCGTTGCGGTCCGCGCGCCGTTGCAAGTTCTCATCGTTGATGAACGCGCGGCAGCGCCTGAGTTGCAGCGAGCGTCGGGCTATTTGTCGCTGGCACTCTCGCCGTTTCTTTCAAACGAAACTGGCAAGAACGTCGTGCAAGTGCGAGTCACTCCGCCGGAGCGCATCGCGCGTGGCGAGATCGCGGAACACAATGTCGTGGTACTCGCTGATGTATCAAAACTGAACGACCGAACCGCCGACGAGGTCGCCCAATTTGTGCGCGATGGTGGCGGGCTGCTCATCTTCTGCGGCAACTCGCTCAATCGCGATTGGTACAACAATCACTGGGGCGCTAAAAACAAGAATCCGTTGCTGCCCGCAGAATTCGTCAAGCCATCGAAGCCGCAAGAAGCATCCGAACGCATCGCCGTTTCACCCATCCAACATCCGTCGCTTAGTTCGCTTGACCGATCCGGCGTCAGCGACTTTGCAGCAGTTGAGTTCAAAAGCTGGCGCAAGTTGGAGAAAGTCGCAGATGAAGATACCGAAGTGCTGCTCAAGCTAGAAAACGATGAACCGCTACTGCTGGCAAAGTCCTTCGAAAAAGGCCACGTGATGTTATTCGCGTCATCCGCGGACACCAGCGAATCGAACATTCCACTGCGCCCTGTCTTCGTTCCTCTGATGCAAGGACTTGTGCAATGGCTGGCATCAAGCTCCGAGGCGCCGCGCAACTTGGTCACCGGCCAGCCGCTGCTAATCACCCTCGATTCCCAGCGCGCAAGTGCAACACCTGACGAGACTTCACAAGTCAGTGTAACGCGCCCCGACAATTCAAAAGTTGAAATTCCGTTAGTTGGTAACGTAGCGACCTTCGCCGAAACCAACTATCCAGGCGTTTATAGAGTTACCGATCCGCGGTCGCCTGCGAACTCAATCAATTACGCAGTTGCCGCTTCGCTCGAAGAATCTCAGTTGCAATTTCTTTCCACGGAACAATTGAGCGACATTGCCGACTCGATTGGAGCGTCCGTAGCGGCAGATGCCGGCGAGTTAACTGCGTTGCAAAGCTTGCGCGCGAACGGTCGTGAGATTTGGCGTTGGATTCTGCTTGGCATGGTCTCGCTTTTGTTCGTTGAATTGTGGTGGCAACAGCGAATCATGCGAGGTTCGCAATGAACAGCTTCCGCCTCTTAAGCGATTGGCCGTGGCCAGTTGGTTTGCTCGTCGCCGCTGGATTTTCGTTACTCGCATGGTGGCTCTATCATCGCGAAACACGGTCGCTGCAAAGTGCGAACCGTTGGTTGTTGCCGACTCTGCGAGCGGCAGCGATTTTTTTGTTGCTGCTTACTTTCCTGGAGCCCGTTATTCATCATCGCGTTCGCGAAGGAAATCCTGGCCGCATCACATTCTTGATTGATGGCTCTCGAAGCATGTCAATTGCCGATGATCCTCGCACAGCAAGTGAATCGCCGCGAACCAGGTTTGAACGCGCTGCACAATTGTTACTGCGCAACGATAAATTCTCGCTCGAAAAACTGGCGGAAGAATTTGAGATTATTGTTCGCATAATGGATAGTGACCAAACGCAAGTCGTCTGGGAATCGAATGCGCGTCAGTCGCCTGAACTGCCTGCGTCAAGCGAATCGTGGTTGCCTCAGAATTGGTCGAACACTTCTGCACTAGGTGACGCCATTCTAAGCAGCCAGTCATCTGGTGCCAAAGCTGATAGAACAGCGGATCAAAGCGACCTTCAATCCACAGCAACGAATCAGTCGATCGTAGTGCTGCTCAGCGACGGACAGAGTAATGCAGGCTCACTGGCAGTAGACGCTGCTAGTCAGTTGTCATCCAGCCAGCCGATCTACTCTGTTGGCTACGGTGCGACAGAGGAAGCAACGGATCTGGCGATCCAAGCGATCGATTGCCCGCCGCGTGTCTTTCGAACGGACACACTCCGCGGAACGTTGCAGATCAAAGACCGGATCGGGAAAGGCAAACCCGTGATGGCTTCGTTGGCGATTGGCAGCGAAGTCGTTTGGACGCAAAAACTGAATTCAGAAAACGCATCGAACCGCCGCATCGAGTTCATGCTACCTGTTGCTCCCATTTTCGAATTGCTTCGAAAACAGCTTCCATCGAACGTGAAGTACGCGGTGATGCCGCTGGAGCTGACGGCGCGATTGGTGTCCGACGTCGAAGAGGCCAATCAGCAGAACAACACATTTGTCATCAATAGTTCTGTGGCCGGTCAACGTTCGCGGTTACTCTTGCTGGATGGACGCAGCCGTTGTGAGAATCGTTATCTGCGAAATATGTTTGACCGTGACCCAGCGTGGCAAGTTGACAGCCAAATCGCTAATGAACCACACGACTTTCATTTCCCTGCGACGCGTGAAGATCTTTTTCAGTTTGATCTCGTCGTGCTTGGTGATTTGCCGGCGCGGTTGCTTTCGCGCGAGCAACTGCAATGGCTTCGCGAGTACGTCGAGTTGAATGGAGGCGGGTTGATTCTGATCAGCGGCTCGATGCGGCACTTGGCGCAGCCTGAGTATGCGGAACTTCAGAAGTTGTATCCTGTTAACTGGAAGAACGGCGCGGCGGACTCCTCCACTTCCTTGCAGAGATTGCCCAAGCGAGTTGCATTAACAAACCTTGGGCAATCGATCGCCGCCTTGCAAATCGATGTTCGCGGTGAAGCGGAGAGCCAAGCACTGTGGTCGCAGCTTCCGCAACTGCAGTTCGTAGATAAAGTGGAAGTGTTACCGGGCGCAGAAGTCCTTGCGACAACAACTTCGGATCTTGAAACGCAACCACTGTTTGTGACTCGGCGTTTCGGAGCCGGACGTGTTTTCTTCGCTGCTTCAGATGAGACGTGGCGTTGGCGATATAAAGTTGCCGATGTTGTCCATCAACGATTGTGGAATCAGTTGGCGCGATGGATCATGCGAACACCGATGGCCGTTCAAGGCGAATTCGTGTCGCTCGACTGTGGCAAAGTCAGCTATGCTTTGGGAGAGAGCGTCCCAGTCCGTGCTCAATTACGAGATCGCGATGGTCGACCAGCGAGCGGCAAAGCTCCGATCGCTCTGTTCTCAGTCGATGGAAAACTGGTTGCTCGCGCGCCACTAACGGAAGTTCCGAATGTGCCAGCAACGTATCTTGCCGACGTCGCTTCGCTGCCCGCAGGTAGATACCAGATGTCACTCGAAACAGCGGGCTTCAGT
>JBGSJB010000003.1:0-2623 GCA_041742175.1 Pirellulaceae bacterium | reverse complement strand
ACAACCTCCGCAGTGGAAGTAGCAACCGTGCTCTCCCCCGTAAAATCCCACGAAACAAGCGTTGCCAGAACCCGTCGATGTTCGAGCGCTTCGATGAACGATCTTCGGCGCCGTTGCTTATGTGCGGCGCGGCTGCCTCTCGCTTTTGAGCCTTTCGACGACTGTCCTCCGGTGCTATCGATGAGTCTGGAAAGGAGCGTTCGATAAGTCTTGGTCAGAGCTAGTCGCATCAGTGAAGGTCCTTGAAAAGGTATTGAAAATGCAGGTTTTTTTCTAATCAAAGCAGGCGGTCGCCGCGCAATTTTGCCTATCTTAACGATTAATCAGGCTGCTCCTATGAATTGCTCGTGAAGATTTGGTTAGGATTTCCAAGCACCGGCGAAGATGCACCACTTCGGCAAGTGCATCCAAGGCTCGCAGCGAAACGCCCTGCAACGGATTTACCTCGCTGCAAAAGCATGCCCATCCGTTAGTCACAAGAGGTCGGAGCGCCCACATGCACGAGACTCGTGCGGGGCCAAAAGAAAGAAACCGCTGTTCCGCGAACGCGAAAGCTTAGCGATTCAAGAAGTCGAGCATGCGAATCAGCTCTTCGCCGAATCGCTGCTGCGAAAATCGCATGCGGCTCGATTGACAGGCATTTTGCGCCAGTCGTTGCCGGAGGTCGGCGTCGTCGCCAAGCCTAACCATCGCCTCGGCTAACTGAGAAGCGTCACCAGGTGCATGGCCAAGGCCATCGAATCCTTCCGTAAACAGCTCCTTCGCACCGCCACCCGCCGAGATGATGACGGCTCGACCGCAACTCATCGCTTCCGCAATCGTCAACCCAAAGGGCTCGGGCCTCGTGCTCGCATGCACGACCACATCCAACATTTGATAGATCGCTGATGTGTCAGCCTGAAAGGCGATTAAGCCCACCTCAGCTTCGATTCCAAGCTCTTCAATCCTTTGCCGAAGCTCGGCCTCAGTCACCTGCGATCCCGCAGTCGAATAGATAGGACCGCCGATCAGATAGGCTCTCAGTGACACAGAGACTCGCTGCTTGGCAGTTGCAAAAGCGTCCAGAAATGTTAAATGCCCCTTCCAGTTCGCATAGGTTGCAACCAAACCAAAGCGAATAACCGACGCTGGGGCGAGCTCCAAACCGGCAAGGCGATCCAGTTCGCTGCCGCTCGTGCATTCCGCGTTAGGCGTAAACTTGATGCCGTCCACCGCATTGTAGATCACGGTGATCGGAAGTTGAGACGCAAGCTGATGCATATCCGCTTCAATGGCGTGGCTAATGGCAACCGCATGATTCACCCGCTTCGCAGCCACAGCAAGAACCCGTGCCACGGCGGGACGAGCACCATAGAAATCATGCAGGTGCCACACCAGCTTTGCTTTCCTCGGCTTGACCAACGCGGACAACAGGTGTGTTTTCAAACCGTTAGAATAGAGGATGTCCGGTTGATACAGTTTGATTCGTTTGGTCAAGCGGCGAGTAAACGAAACCAAGCCAGCCGATCCGATGGTCAGCTTCTTTAGCAATCCCAACTTGGAAAACAGTCGGTTACCGCTGATCAACTGGGAATCGCCCATACTGCCAATCACTTCTGGCAAGGGTTCGACGACAACCTCCGCTCCGTATTCCCTAAGGACCTGAACCAGCGGTCCGTCAGAGAGCAAAATGACCGTTACCGAATGACCGTCAGCACTCTTTAAAAGGGCAGATACCACATCGAGCAAAACGCGCTCCGCGCCTCCGACGCGTCCGATGGGATTTAAGAATACGAAATTCATTGAAGACTAAGCATCGTATGTTTGTTTCTTCCTGACCTTTGTGCCGCAGTGCGAAAGCGGCCGCGCGAAAGGCATCTCACGGAGACGCGAAAACACAGAGATTGGATTTTAGTGTGGCAGGCTCTGAGGCTTTGCGAAGGGTGTGGGGGAAGCAAGCAAACACTTCCAGCCGTTACCGAGTTTCAGCACCGCGCTCTTGCGTTGGTCGGATTATAGTGTTCGACGCCAAGTCATCTCGCACTTCCCACGCCCTTCGAAGACTCAGGACCCAGAAACGACTAAACTCTAAGATCAAATTGGAACGAAACACTAGTGCTTCAACACAATTTGATTTTGGGGTTAGCTGCTGTGCCTTTGTTTTGTGTGCCATCTGGCTTCCCAAGTGTATCCGGGAACCGAATGCACTTGGGATGCCAGTGAATCGGAGTAGGTAAGCTTACCTCTCTTGAATCGTCCCAACAATAACTTACACCGCTAGATGGTTACCGAAGTGATATTGTTGTGTAGACTCTGCACTCCAATGTGTCGATTCCATGTCAGGAGTCGACCGTTGTTGGTACGCACGTTCGCTGTTGAAGATAGCCACTTAGGCCTCCGTTGTCCAAAACGTCCAACAGTTGGCGCGACAAACTTGGCTCAAACCCAGACACTTCGGTACACTGGCCTTGGATTGCCCAATCGCTGAGCGCTATTGGGCAATGCAAGCCAGATGGGATGAAAAGAGTTCGTCACTCCATGTCCTATAGTTGGTGACGAGAATTTTAATCCCATAACTAAGGCTGGAGTGACGAACATGCTAAGTATAACCGACTGGTTTTGTTACGTTGGTTTTGACTATCAC
>JBGSJB010000002.1:0-16035 GCA_041742175.1 Pirellulaceae bacterium | reverse complement strand
CATTGACCACCAGCAAACCCTTCAGTTCTAACTTCAGTGCTCCCATCGGGAGCAACCATGATCACAATTCGCTGGCTCAAGCCGCACCTCCCGCTTGGGCTTCAAGCTGAACGACCAACTGCACCGATCCATCCGCCATCGTCTGCTCGCTGACATAGCGTCCCTGTTTACGAGCTTCGATTTTGGTTTTCTCAACTGCATAGCTTTGTTTGAACCGATCCAGTTCCACCGAATCGCCCCAACGACCTTCGTAGTTGTCATACGACAACTCACCCGTAGCCAAATCGCAAACGATCGGATACTGCCAGCGAGGAGCCTGCACACCTAATCCTTCCACCGTTCGCGAAAACAGCCGATGGCTCCCAACCACCGGTACTGGCCAACGTAGTCGTGAACACGCGGCTTCAACCGCCGCGCGGTCACGAACTTCAGTCTTGATAGAAACAATGTGACTCATCTAAACCTCCCTTGGTAAATGAAAATGCTGCGTAATAGTTACGCCTAACTTATGCTGCTTGAACTTCAGAATGCATGCTGACCACAAAAGACCAGAGCGTTCAAGCAACAAGTCGTAGGAAGTTCCTGCATCTCGCTAGTTGAATTGTGATCAACCGGCGAGCTAAGGTTTCCACACTGCATATAGCGGGAAAGTCAAAGCAATTTAGCTTGAGCTATCTTGTCGCTTGCTGCCCCAGTACGCCGAGTCATCGACTAGGTCACGTAGCGGCACATTTGATAGAACGGCCCCATTCGCGAACCGCAGCGTCGCGCGATCACCGTTAACTTCCAGCAAGACCGGCCGCACACCTCGCACGTAGAACTGGCTCAGCGGGACCTGCCGGCCAACCATTGCTCGAATTCTGTCGAGCTCCGCCGTAGATTCCGCTTCAAAATCGAACGACTTCGGATTGGGTTTCATGATTCGACTCCATTCATGTTCGCTGCAGCAGAGCAAAGTCGTTTGACAAGTTTGGTCCGCATTGCGCCTTGTTTGAAAACAGACGTCTGTTGATTAGATCCGCGTCCATACCAAACCACGGATTGTTCCGACACAAATGTGAGATGTAGCCTCGGTGTTCCTCCTGCCAGACCTACTATTCAACCATTCGAAGAACTTTGCGCCATGCCGGCGCCGATGAGGAGTATTTCGACCCTGGTCGGCAACCCAGACTAACTCAAAACTGAAGGCGGACATCGATTTAAGACTCAAAACCTCGGTCCGTTCGACGCTCCGGTGTGCCCCACGAATGGCACTTAGTTAGTCGTAACTGATTATCAGGGGATGGTCTATACAAAAAGAGCCTCACCTGCCTAGATGGAATTATCACAGCTCCATCACTGGCAGGGAGGCCACAGAATGAATAGTTTGAACCATGGGCGGTTTCAGGAACAGATCAAATTCTTGAGGCGACAATTTCTTCAAGACGGTGATTTACCGTTTGCTAAAGTAATGACTAGTGACAGCATTGCAAAAATTGTTCAGTTAGTAGGGCTGAACTGGCGGGAGCGCATCTTCACGCCGATTGTCACACTGTGCGTTTTTCTAGGACAAGTTTTAAGTGCCGATAATTGTTGCCGAGCGGCTGTTGCACGTTTGAACGCGCACCGTGTCTCGCTTGGGTTGTCACCGGGCTCAACAGCGACTGGCGGTTACTGCCAAGCGAGAAAGCGGCTTCCAGAGAAGTTTTTCGCTGCCGTGGCTCGACATACGGGAACGGAAATCGAGAACGCAGCTGAGACGCCATGGCTATGGCTGCAACGCAGGGTCCTGATGTTCGATGGAACAATCGTTTCAATGCCAGATACTGAAGAAAATCAAGCAGAATATCCGCAACCCTCATCGCAGAAGCCTGGAGTTGGATTCCCACTCGCTCGCATTGCAGCCATATTTTCATTGGCGACGGGAGCTGTCATCGATATTGGAATCGCGGCCTATTCTGGCAAGAGCCAAGGCGAGCTCAGCCTACTCAGGCAACTCATTGGAGTCTTTCTTCCTGGTGATGTGATGTTGGCGGATCGCTTGATGTGTTCTTGGCGCGAGATGGCGATGCTGAAATCTCGAGGAGTCGATGTTGTCACACGTCTCACATCGCATCGAACAGCAGATTTCAGAACTGGGAAGAGGCTTGCCAAAGGCGACCACATCGTAAGATGGGTTAAGCCGAGTCTCAGGCAAGTAGAGTTTGCGGATGACGACTTTCCAGATTATTTAGACGTTCGCGAAACGCGAATAACAGTTGACCATGCGGGCTTCCGATCGCTCACCATAATTCTCATAACAACACTCTTAGATGACAAACTAATAACGACGGAGGATCTTCAAGAACTCTATAGGGCGCGATGGCACAACGAACTCGATCTGCGCGCACTCAAGGAAACTCTTCAGATGGATGTCCTTCGCTGCAAGACACCTGAGTTGATCCGCAAAGAGATTTGGACGCACATCATTAGCTACAACCTAATTCGAGCGATGATCGCCCAAGCTGCAATGAAGCATGGCATCGAACCGAGAACCATCAGCTTCAAAGGCGCTTTGCAAACTCTCCTTGCATTTCAGCCACTTATCAAAGCGATTGGCCGCGATAACGCCAGGCTTAGGATGGAAGTCTTCCGTCAAGTCCTCGACGCAATTGCCACCCATCGCGTTGCGAATCGGCCTGATCGGTTCGAACCTCGGCTTCGCAAACGACGCGACGGAGCTTACGACCTACTCACCAAGCCAAGACACGTTGCCAAGAACGAAATTCAACAAAAGCTGATTCACTAACTAAGTGCCATTCGTCCGACAC
Source organism: Pirellulaceae bacterium (assembly GCA_041742175.1). Classification (GTDB taxonomy): domain Bacteria; phylum Planctomycetota; class Planctomycetia; order Pirellulales; family Pirellulaceae; genus Aureliella. Next base: position 13,246 of record JBGSJB010000002.1, on the reverse strand, counting down.
GCCGACGCGACATCGATTTGACTTGTAGAGTCGGCGGTATTCGATCAATTGGCGCATTCAAGGCGACTACAGTTGGAAGTCCGTTGAACACGGAAGTGATCGCTGCCCCGGCGTGAAACGGCTCTAACACAGCTCACTCAGGCGGGCGTGTCCTGTGCATTTGTCCGGTTATTTAACTTGCACCCGTTCGGCAGCTGGCTCGTAGGTTAACGAATATCTTCGGCCAGGGCTTCACTCCAGCGGACGTAAGTAAGCGGCCGAACTGAGTCCGCAGGTTCGTCTCGCTCGATCGGTAACGCCGGACGCAGTGCAGGGTGCCCTCTGGCGCGTCGTTAAAGGCTGCTTCCAAAAGCGGGCGGAGTTCTGGGAAGATCGGGCAAAAACGTAGACCGGTTTTGATCGAGTCGACACGGAGCCGATTTTCCGACCAGTTCACGTCGGCCCAGGTGAGCCCTAGGACTTCGCTAGGGCACCTGAAGCCAGCGTATCGGCAAAGCCCAAAGATCAGTGCCCACTCAGGCTGCAGGTCGTCACGACATTGCTTTAACAACTTCTGCGAGGTCAGGTTGTCAATGTAGTAATCCCGCTCACGATTAACCTCGGCTCCGATCTTCTGGTCGGCGGCTGGGCTAGTACTGAGCAGCCTCGCGCGGACCGCTTGGGCGAACATCTTTTTGACTCGCTTGGCATGTTTGTTGGCCGTTGCGACGGCGAGCCCGCGAGGAGGAGTTGTGTCCGTGCCCTCGAATATTCCTTTCTTGACCATCCACAGTCGCCACGCGTCGATATCCGATGGCGTAACGTCGGATAACAACCGGGTCTTACCAACATACTTGATGAAGCAGTCCGCTGAGTGTGTGTACTTAACTCGGGTTGCCTGCTTTAGATCCGTACGTGAGGCGATGTAGGATTCAAAGTACGGCTTACAAAGGCGGACGGCGTCGACCGTGTTACTCCGACGTTCTGCACCCACGAGCCCTAAGACAGCTATCCGCTGCCGCAGTCGGCCCGTCAGTTCATTGGCCCACTTCGCTGACTCCGCCTCAGGAGCGACTCCGGCACCAAAGGCTCGTACGAGTTCCGTGATGTGCCTTGCGATCGTCTCTGCAGCTCGTTTGGGAACATCACCCAACCACAAGCTTCGTCGTCGCTTACTGGCATCAACAAACTGCAATCGCCAACCGGTTCGTCCACGATCAGTCTCTAGACGTAACGATGCCATAGTCTATACACTTCCTGCTCGCGAGAACGAAGATGCTATTGATCCAAGTTAGCGCGTTGCCAATCCACCGAAAAAGAAAGCAGCCTGTCGAGCCGCTTATAAAGACCTCGCCACCCATGCCAGTTGGGCACGAGTGGCGAAGTACAAGTTAATATCTTCGCGTTGGTCGACGCTAATTGCAAGTCACGTCGTGAGTCTCGCCAAACAACGCTACTGAGTTTGCAGCACGCTGCCAGTGCGCATCAGTTGTCTGCAGATAATGTTGCTCGGCAACGCGACTCGAATGCCCGGCCACTTGTTGACGACATTATCAGGAAACTTCTCTTGCAAGTCAGTCCAACAACTAGCTCTCAAATTGACGAAGGTTTTCGGCAAAGGAGCGATCCCCGCTGCCTTTCTGAATCCGACACTGGCCCTTAAAACAGAGCCAAACGTCGATTCAACACCTAAATCCGAGATCCGTTCGACGCTCCGGTGTGCCCCACCGGTGCGAGTTGGCGGTCGGAGCGAAATTCCTTCGGTTTGTCCATACTAGACATTGCAAGTGCGAATGAATTTGGAAACTAATTTGTCAAAAAAAACTGTTATCAAAACAGGATTTGGAGGGTTGTCACCCTCGCGTTCTAGTGTTTGGTCTTGCCACTGATCGATCAGCGCATCGGCTTCGTTGAACAGAATCTGAGCGATCAGCAGGTCGTGGTCACGTCTGTTTGCGTCGGCCTGCAGGCGATCGATAGGCTTCGAGGCTTCTTCCACCTGGGCGATTCGGCCCACGCGGTTGAAGAAATCGAGGGTACTCAAGAAATCTTTGGCCACCCATTTGCGGCGGATGCGCTTGTCGTCTGCGGCTAATATCCAATGAGACACCGCCATCAAGAGTCTTGCACTCAATAACCTACGCATTTCCGTCATCTCCTCATACTAAGCTTGGCAATGCGGTCGCATTCGAATCCAGTGCACCGAAAGTGCAGCTAATCGCTCGCGCTCACCAGCCCCCTGTCGCGGCATTTCGCCTTCAGAAGTATATTTTAGAAGTAAGTTATTCGCGTTGCTTTTGTCGTGTTGCTTTGGTTCAAGTGCGACTGCTTTGAAAAATGACGCTGCAGCAACGATTCATCTGGCACGCGAATTTGCTTATTTCGTGACTACAGATTCAAAATGGTGGCGTTCAGCGAGAAGTGTCTGATTTTTCATGCGATGGCCCTGGATTGCATGCGAACGTAGGTAACGGAATTAAAACCGAAAAGTCACCGATATAATTGATATTTACCCTATTTGAGGCCAACTCTGATAGAATCGGCCGAATGGAATCGCCATCCCCATCAACTCGAGATTTAGCTCGGCGATTGCTCGCTGCAAGCTTAATCGTTTCCGATCACGACGTTCAGGGAGCGGTGTTGGTGAGCGATAGGCTGAGAGTTTCTCTGATTAGGTTTGCCGGGGTAGACGGCTTTATATCGCTCCAACAACGTGCGTTGGTTCTGGCACGCGTGGAGGTGCCTTCGTTGCAATTGGTCAAAATGGGCGTGGATGGTAGTTTGCAAGGATTTGAGGAGGTGCCTGCCGACTCGCTAGCGGACGCTGGAGTCGCGATAACAGCCAACTTGCTCGAACTGATGGTCACCTTTATTGGCGAACCCCTCATGCGAATGCTAATCCGCGAGGCTTGGCCTAAAACTTCAGTGGATCAATTGCAGTAAATCATGGAGATATAGATGACTATCAATGGAAAAACTGAGAGTGAAGTTCCCGGCAAGGATGGGGTGTTCATCCGACAACTACCTACCGGTGTGCCGGGCCTAGATGAAATCCTCGGCGGCGGCCTTCCTGAGTACTCCTTTAACATCCTCGCTGGCGCTCCCGGATGTGGAAAAACCACGCTAGCGCATCAAATCATGTTCGCCAACGCCACCCCGGAACGGCCGGCGCTGTACTTCACCGTACTGGGCGAGCCGGCCATCAAGATGCTGCGGTACCAGCAACAGTACTCTTTCTTTGACAGTGCCCAATTGGACGGAGCGATCCGCTTCATCAACCTCAGTCAAGTCGTCCTCGACCAGGATCTCGGCGCGGTTCTGGACTCCATCGTCAAGGAGGTCGAGGCGTCCCAGCCGGGCGTCGTCGTGGTGGACTCGTTCCGCACGGTGGTTCGCAAGGCGCAGAGTAGTAATGCGAACGAAGTGGAGCTTCAGGGGTTCGTCCAACGGTTGGCGCTGCACCTGACCAGCTGGCAGGCAACCACGTTCCTGATCGGCGAGTACGTCGAAGGCGAGCTGCGCGACAACCCGGTCTTCACCGTGGCCGATGGATTGCTCTGGCTTTACCAGAGCATCGAACGGAACTCGATCGTGCGCAAGCTGCAGGTCATGAAGATCCGCGGCCAGGAGTCCGTGCCCGGCCTGCACACGTTCCGCATCACCGAGCATGGCCTGCATACCTTCCCTCGAACTTTCGGCCTCACCGATAATAACTCAGAGCACGTCAAGGGGAGGAGCCGTCTTTCCACCGGCGTCCGCGAACTCGACACCCTCATGGGCGGCGGCATCCCCGAGGGGGACAGTCTGCTTGTAGCAGGACCCTCCGGCGGTGGTAAAACCGTGCTTGGCATTCAGTACATCGCCGAGGGCCTGAGCAGAGGTGAGCCCTGCATCGTCGCCATGTTCGAAGAGCGGCCCAACGAGTACATGCAGCGGGCCGCATCATTCGGCTTTGACCTTGACAAAAACCTGAAAGACGGCTCGCTCAAGCTCATTTACCTGAGGCCGCTGGACCTCTCGGTAGATGAGACGGTGCATGAAATCGTCAGCGCGGTCAAAGAGATCGGCTGCGAGCGCTTGGTCATCGACTCGCTGGTCGGCTTCGAGATGGCGCTGGCGCCTGATTTCCGCACCGATTTTCGAGAATCGCTGTACAGGATGATCGGGGCTCTCACGCGGCTGGGCGTGACCATCCTAAGCACCGTCGAGGTCGAGGAGAACTTCACCTCGATGGGCCTGAGCAACTTCACCATCTCGTTCCTGGCCGACGACATCGTGCGTCTGCGCTACGCCTCGATCAACGGGCAACTGCAAAAAGTCATGATGGTGGTGAAAATGCGCCGCAGCAAGCACTCGATCGACATGTGCGCTTACGAGGTCACTTCCAAGGGGCTACAGATCGGCGAGCCGATGCGCGGCTACCGTGCTCTCACCAGCGGAATCCCCGGCCCGTGGTCGTTGGAGTCCACGCAAACGCCACTCGAAGTCCCCTCAAGCTCGAAACCTCCAAAGCCCAAAACTCCCAGGAAGCGGAAAGCGAGTTCTTGATGAGCGGCACTCCAACAACACGCCATCCGGCCCACGAAGCGAACCCGGGCTTCGAGCAGCAACTTCGCGAGATGAACAAGGCGCTGCTGGTCTCGTCGCTCAAGCAGCACGAACTGACCGAAAAGGCCGAGAAGGCCGAGAGGGCGGCGTATGAGAGCGAGGCTCGCTTTCGAGCGTTGGTGACGGCCAGTTCGGATGTGGTGTTTCGCATTAGCGCCGATTGGAGTCAGATGCGCCGACTCGATGCCCGGAACTTCATCTCTGATACGGAACAGACCGGCGGAAACTGGCTGCAGGAATACGTTCACCCCGATGATCAGCCGCATGTGCTGGCGGTTATCAACGAAGCCATTCGGACTAAGACCATTTTCGAGCTGGAACATCGGGTCCGGCGCGTGGACGGCGTATTGGGTTGGGCGTTCTCGCGTGCGGTCCCGCTGCTGGATGCGCAGGGTGAAATCGTCGAATGGTTCGGTGCCGCGAGCGATGTGACCGAGCGCAAGCGGGCGGAGGAGGCGGTGCGAGAATCGGAGGAACGCTATCGCAATTTGTTCAATTCGATGGACGAGGGCTATTGCATAATCGAGATGATTTTTGACGAGCACGATAAGCCGGTCGATTACCGCTTTTTGGAGGTGAATCCGAGTTTCGAGAAACAGTCCGGAATGCATGACGCGACGGGCAAACGGATGCGAGAATTCCACCCGGATCATGAAGAACATTGGTTTGAAACTTACGGCAAAGTCGCGCTGACTGGCGAACCTGTTCGTTTTGTCAGCGAAGCCAAATCGTTGGAGGGCCGCTGGTTCGATGTCTATGCTTTCCGGATCGGCGGGGGGGACAGCCGGCAAGTCGCCGTCCTGTTCAACGACATCTCCGAGCGAAGACAGGCTGAGGAAGCGAGGCGCAATATCGGACGCAGCCTGCGGTTCATCATGGACTCGATGCCGCAGAAAATCTTCACCTCCAGGCCCAACGGCGACATCGACTATTTCAACCCGCAGTGGACCGAGTTCACCGGCATGTCCTTCGAGCAAATGAAGGATTCGGGCTGGACGAAATTCGTCCATCCCGACGACTTGGACGAGAAAGCTAAGCACTGGCGACACGCGTTCGACACCGGCGAGCCGTTCCAGTCTGAGCACCGCTTCCGGCGTGCCGATGGCGAGTACCGCTGGCACTTCAGCCGTGCGACGCCGATGCGAGACGAGGGAGGCCGGATCACAATGTGGGTGGGTTCGAACACCGACGTACATGACATCAAGCTGGTCGAAGCGGCGTTGAAGGCCCAGGCGGCAGAGTTGCACGACTTGCACCGCCGCAAGGACGAGTTCCTAGCGATGCTCAGCCATGAGCTACGCAATCCCCTCGCCCCCATCTCAAACGCCGTTCAATTGCTTGGCCTCCAAAGGGGGAGCGAGAGCCCGATCCAGCAGCAAGCCCGCAGTATCATTGAACGTCAACTGGGACAACTTCAACATCTCGTGGATGACCTGCTCGAAGTATCCCGTATCTCATCGGGCAAGGTTCAGCTTCGCCTCGAACGCGTCGCCATTAGCAGCATCGTACAATTTGCAGTGGAGACCGTTCGCCCGCTATTCGAACAATGCAAACACGAATTCACCTTGTCGCTTCCGCTAGAACCGATCTGGTTACATGCCGACGCGGCGAGGCTGCAGCAGGTGCTGGTAAACCTTCTAACCAACGCTGCTAAGTACACCGAGGCGCGTGGTCACATTTGGCTTACTGTCGAAGAGACGCACAGTGAGCCGAACAATTCTACTTACGGCGAGTCGAGCGGAGAGTTTCAACCATCTGTCAAAATCCAAAACTTACAGCCGTTCGGGAAGCACTGGCCCCCTCGCCTTGATGAAGTAGTAATTCGCGTGCGAGATAATGGGAGCGGAATTGCTGCGGAATTACTCCCACACATTTTCGACATATTCACGCAGGCAGAACGATCCTTGGACCGTTCACAAGGTGGACTGGGGATCGGACTAGCTTTGGTGCAACGGCTCACGGAACTGCACGGAGGAAAAGTCGAGGCATCTAGCGTACTAGGACAAGGAAGCGAGTTCGTCGTGCGGTTGCCGTCGATGCCGTCTGACACTCTGCCGCCGTTAGTCGCGGACATATTATTGCCGACCTCGCGATTATTGAGAGTGCTTGTGGTGGATGACAACGTTGATTCGGCTGAGACGTTGGGAATGCTATTGCGAGCAACAGGGCATTATGTTCGTACGGCTCACGACGGCCCGACAGCACTGAACGCAGCCCTCGAGTATGTTCCGGATGTGGTGTTCTTGGACATTGGCTTGCCGCTCATGAACGGCTATGAAGTCGCAAAACGCATCAGGCAACACCCGGATATGAAAAGCGTAGTTTTGGTAGCTTTGACGGGTTATGGACAGGACACAGACCGTTTAGCAACACTTCAAGCTGGATTTGACCACCACTTGGTCAAGCCTGCACGGCTCGAGCAGTTGCAACAGATCCTTGCAATTTCTGCGAAACGAGAGGCGTAGCTTTTTCTGAGATAGTCGGATCGAAGAGCATGTTTTTTCTGTGAACGAAAAAAACTCGAAATCATTTATCATGCTACTAGAGGTTAAGGGCTGGTTGACCAGCTTGCATCGGCTGACCCTGACGTTGAATTGCCGGTGACTGAAACACATTGTTTCGGTTCCTTTGGTAAGTATTGCCTTACTGATTGGTCGGGTTTTGTAGATCGTTATTCACCCGTTGTTGCCATCGTTTTGTGTGGCTGATTTGCTACCATGCTATCGCGAGAAAACGGCACATTGGTCGTTGATTACTCAAAAGTACACTTGCAGACTCGCCGGACAGATCAATGTGATCGACTGTCATGTTTCATCGATGGGGCACTGCATAATAACGAATCTAATCGCTAGGGGAACCTACCGATTCCTCGCCAAGCATCAGAAGGCCTTGAGCATTATCAAAGGTGTGGTCATTCTCGACATCGGTTCGTTCGATATCCCCACGCTCATGGAGTAGGCTGGTGATCGAGCGCCAGAAATGTATCGCTACTCTTTCCGCAACGGCGGTAACCGCGAGGATTGGATCGACTGCTCGCCGTTTTATCATGTGCAACGTGGCAAGAGCATACCCCCGATTCTGCTTTACTACGTCGCCGGCCGCGAGCACCACGCTACTGAGAACGAACGCTTTGCCGCCCGCTTGAAAGAGGAAGGCAGTGAAGCAACGGTACTCGCCGCTGAGGGAAAAACGCACCTCCGCATCGAATTGGAAATCGGAATCTCTGGTGATGTGCCCACTGACGAAATACTAAAATTCTTCGAGGTCGCCAGCCCTATTGCAATCTGATAATCAGCCAAATGGATGTCTCCAACTCGCACCGGTCACCCCAACCTGACCCATCCTTCCAAGGCAAGATCGGAGGCACCTACAAGGAATCTACACCCAGCTTCCCGTCGCCTTTGACGGCTGTCAAAGGAAGTCCCAACGTACTGATCATCATACTCGACGATGTCCGGGCCCTTGAGAATGAGAACAGGCGGTAGCTAATACGTACATGACACATAGCTGAAACGTACCTGCCACCGTTGAATTTACCTTCCGCGATTTTTTTGTGCGTTGTTAGAACTGCCTGTTTGCCTGTTTTCTTGACCGCCTTCTTGTCCGTTATCCTGACCATTCTGGCGACCGCGATTCGTGGGACCGTTGCCTTGGCGGTCGCCTTTGTCCAGCATAGCGCGCAGAGCATCAGCCAAAGAACCTTTCGCCATGCCGGGTGAAAGCTGAACGACTTCTACGTTGCCTTGCGGGGCTGCAGCGACGTCGAGTTTCTTGATCATGTCGACCACCAATTCAAGCAGTGGTTCACCTCGAGCGGAAACAAGTACTGAATTCGTGATGACATCTGCACCTAGCGAAAGTTCGCCCTTAAAGTTCGAGCTAAGACCACCGTCAGCTTGTACGGTCTCTTGATTTGATTCGCGCTTGTTCTCTCGATTGCCACCCTTGCCGCCACCTCCTTGATTGGTCTGCAGTGCGGCGTCATTTGCGCTTAGCAGATCCTTGTAAGCTTCCTTAATTGTGTTTACGATCGATTCGGCATTTGAATGCTTGATTTGTACAAGTTTTGTGTAGCGAACATCTTTACCGTTTGTGGGTTCGGGCACATCCCACAGTTCAATCAGTTCTTTGATGGTGCGTCGATCCATGTCGTTCGCACCGATTGCGATAATCGAACTGGTATCATTATCAGCGATAAATCGCAGTACGTCCTTTTTCCCAAGTTGCCGACTGGTATCTTTCTTGTCTTCTGTCGGCATACCATACATCCACGAGTAAAAGCGATCGTTGCGATCATCGCGCTTTTTCTCTTTTTCGAAGTACTCATCGAGGTTCAACTTGACCCATGAAGCGCGTGCGAACTTTACGAAAAACTTGTCATAGGGACGTTGAGGCGGTTTATTCAACTGCATCATTTCTTCCAAGCGATCGAGTGCCGCGGGATCTGACGATTGCAAAATCAAACGACCGCTCTCGTCCACCTGGATGACAATTTTCGCTGGCGTTAGTTGACGATCGCTCAATAGCTGGCCGCGAGATTGCGGGTCTGGCGAAGACTCATCGTCGTTTTCTGTCACTCTTCGTCGTCCGAGCGGCTCGAAAGTTCTGCGATTCGCCGGTGGTACGACGACTTGATCGTCCTCATTTACAAGTTGATTTGGTGCATTCGAGTTCTTGGTGTCCGCTGACGTCTGCGTTGTAGTGGGATCGTCTGAGATACTGATGAGCGTTGAATTGTCTTTAGATTCAACACGATTCGGTGCTGCCTGTGTTACTTCCGGCTTCGGCTTCAATGCTTTGCTGGGTGGTTTCGCCTCTTGAGTTTCGATTTTGGTTTCTTCAAATTCGGAAGCTTCTGGAATGACAATTGAGTTCGGCGACATTTGTTCGAACTGTTCTTTGAGCCGCTTGAGATACTCATAAGTTTCTGGTTGGCGAGAGGCGTCAATTACACGCATCGTGCTTGCGCGTCCACCCGGAGGGGGCAGTTCACCGAGTTTTACGAGTAAACCGCGAACTTCTTCCATTTCGATTTCGTTCGCCCAAACGAGCACTTGGTTATCCTGCACATTCGCACCAACTCGCATCTTATCGGTCTTCTTGCTTGACGAACTGCGAGGCGAGTAGAAGTCAAAATAGGAGTAACGACTGCTGCTTTCCTCTTTCTTCTCATCCTCTGCGCCCATTAGGAACTTGATACTTCCGGCGACCGCTTCGGCGTCTAACCGTCGTAACTGAATCACGTTGGCGCTTCGTTGGGAGCCATCGAGCCGATCGATGATCGACTGAATCATGTACTGGTCGGCGATGGATGCGTAAGCAATGATGGCTTGGTTGTTCTCATCAACCTGCAGCTTTGTGCTGGGTTCGAGTACGTCCATTGCCAAGAGGGATTTTACTAATTCACTTGGCTGCAGCGAAGCAAGCCGAAACACTTTCATGCGAATGCCAATGCGTTCGAAGTCGGCGGCTTGGTTATTCGGTACGTCCATCCGCTCGATAAAAGAAGCGACGATCGCCATTTTATTTTGTGGAGCATGGACAATCACACTGTTGTTACGATCATTGGCAACGAGATAAATTTCCGCTTTTTGAGCCGGAAGCTTGCCGGCAGCACCGCCCTGCTGTTGTTGCTGCTGCATCTGTTGCATCTGCTGCTGCATCTGTTGCTGAATTTGTTGCATATTTTCCATCCCACCGCCCTGTGAGGATGATGAAGGCTTTTTTAAGCCGAGGAAGATCTCAAGCTGTTCTTTTACGAAGGTTGATCGGGCGTGTTTCAGTGGAAATTCACGCGCTAGATCGGCGATGGCTGCGAGGGACTGTTCTTGGTCCAGCACACGGTGAATGTCGTTGAGATTCGCGGCCGCATCCATGACTTCCAAACGATTAGTTGCGACAAGCGGAGTGATTTTGCCATTCGGGCTGAGCATCGATTTAAACTCTTCGTGCACATCAGCGGCAAGCAAAAACGCGAGTTCGAAGGATGAACGCACAAAGCGATGCGGTGGTTGCATTGCCAGCGCAGACGGCTCAACTCTGGGAACCATCGATGGATTGATAGAAGCGATTTTTACGACGGAAACAACTCCTTCACTTTCAAGCATCGTGAAGCCGCGCATCAAAAGATGACGGTTGATTGCGTCGCGAGTTTCTTCGATGGAGTGTGGGCGTTGCGTTGTGAGGTTGAGGTAGTCGCCGGGCAATTCTTGCCAATCAAGTGAAACCTGCGAAACTTCGGCAAGCCACTTGAGCAAATCAGGCCAAGGCTGATTGCGGAACTGGAACTCAACTAAACCTTTCTCGTTCGGTCGGACTTTCAGTTCGTCAGGGTTCGGTGGCTCTGGAGGGGCGCTATTCCGTTGAACACTCTTAGCAGCAGCATCTTTTCCGTCCTTTTCTTTTTCATCTGTCTTCGAAGGGTCCTTCGATCCTGAATTCTTCGCCGCTTGGGATGTTGCGGCTGCAGCGGCCGCGGCTTGGGCTGCGGGATCTTGGGGCTGGCTCGACGATGGCACATGTTCGCTAGCTGCAGGTGCTCCGGCGTCTACTGTCCTTTGACTCGCAGCAGGCGCTTGCCCTGCGGCCTGAGGAACAGCGTTATACTGATACCAGAAAACGATTACAGCGGCGAGGTGAGCAGCCAATCGAATTGCAGGCATAGAAAATCCAGTTCATTGATCCATTGTTTCATTCATAGGGCAAAATGAACGCCCCAAAATTGCTCCCCTAATTATGGCCAAGTGCTGACCGGCTTGCTACCTGCTTTTCAGGAAATCACGTCGCTTTGACAAACCGAATAAATTGTGGCTGATGAGGCAGGGGATGAACCGAATCTTGGCCCGATTTGATTGTTGCGACCGCTTTGGTCTGCCCCGAAAAAATGTCTCCCCAAGCGATATATGGCGTTTGGGGATGGTGCGATCGATCCTTGCAGATCGACTCCCAGAGAGATTCCAGAGAGACTCTACAGCCGATGCTGAGTGGCGAACCTGTTACCGGCAGCCCATGTAAGGCGGCAGAGACAATCAACTGACTACCTAAAATCCGTTAGAGTTAGAAAAATTGAAAGGTAAACAGCCATGCTCCCCGCCCGCCACGAAAAAACGAATGTTAACATCAACACCTATCTCCTTCGGCGCAGATTCGTCGCCGCAACGGCTACATTCTCACTCATGAACGGCGGCCCAGCCGCTGCCGATGGTCCTCAGTTGCATGTGGACCACAATCGCGGTGTTGGCTCAAGCCAAACGAAGCGCTTGGAACCATGGATCGCGGCCAATCCCCGTGACTCCTCGAATCTTGTGATTCTCGCTTCGCGTTATCTGGGCAAAGTATCGAATTCCCTCCATACCGAACCTGCTGCTTGGTTTAGTGCCGACGGTGGCGCGACATGGTCCCGTGGCGAGTTTACAGGTCTAGCTGGCTTGCAAGGCCCGCGCTCTAGTTCGGTAATGCTCAGGCAGCCTTCGCCCCGGATGGCACAGCTTTCGTTGTCTACGCAGGCAGCCCAAATCGCCCTGTCTTCGATTTGTGGATCTTCCGCTCCAAGGATGGCGGCCGTCATTGGCACGGTCCCACGACATTCCTTGGTGGGCTAGACTATCCTCGCCTTACTGCCGACATGTTCAACGGTAACCTTACTTTGCTTTCTTGAGACTGGATATGGGTGTCACGCATCGCGATCCGTCGTGCACAAAGCATGAAGAATCGTCGTATTTGAGCAAACGAAGACTGGAAAAAGCAGATGCCGATGTAAGTAGCATCAGGTCGTCTTTGAGCGGCACGAGTTTGACGACGGAGCCAGGACCATGCGATCGCTAGTCCGAGGCGCTGTGCCAAAACGGATTTCGCCACGGTCGTGATGCTCACTACCGAGAGGGCACTCTGCCCAAGGCAGACTTGAAAGACCGCAAATCGGGAAGAGAGTCTTCGCAACAGGCTTTTGGAAGAGCGAGTAAACCTAACTCGGGCGTGCCTATTCATTTTCAGTGATCAAATGTAAAACGCGGTCTTCGGCCCGCCGGTGAACCACGAGGCAAACACTCGCCCCTTCACGGTGCGTTCGATGCACGGAATGCCTTGCCATGTGCGTTGGGTGAGGTCAATCGCGACGCGGCTTTCGACCGCTTGAGCCAATGCATCTGTGACGACAAGGAACGACGATAAAAAGTAGCAGGGTTCTCAGCCGACATAAATGGTGGACAGTGGCGTGGTCTTTCATTGCTCGTGTCTCTTGATCGAGGCAACATGCTTTGCAGCCGCAAACGCAGCTCGAACCCAGTCTTCGCGCGTCGTGCTGGCAGCGGACTCCGGCAAGCCGTACTGGCGAGCCAAGCGATTCCAGCGAGTCTTCAATTCCTCATCGAGCGGCTGGTCGAGGTTGACAGCGTGCCCGGGAAACGCTTCGAAATACTGGCTGATAATGTGCTTTCCGCGCGTGCCCGGTTTCTCTGGAGCGGACTCGATCCCGTGGAATCCGCCGAGGCTTCCCCACCATTGCGCGGCGATGAAATCTGGGTGGCTCGGAGGCACATCGCTGACATGGATAGTTGCTCCACCGCACGACCAAACCCGCCGTTGCAACGCTTCGACATCAACCTGTTGTACAGGGACGTTTCCAGCCAGCGCCATGTCAGCTGCATAACCGGCGGCGCCG
>JBGSJB010000001.1:0-4088 GCA_041742175.1 Pirellulaceae bacterium | reverse complement strand
AGTCAGGACATTACAAATCGGAAACGACGTTGGCTCGCAGCACTTATTAGCGTGGCCAAACCGAAGTCGAATTGGTTGGTTCCAGCGTTGCTGGCACCGGCCATGACAGTTGGCATGGCGAGCAATGTGTTTGCTCAAGCGCCGTCTGCGCCAACGACCAGCACACAGCCGCTGAATGCCCCGCAACAGGTCAAAGCTGACCTGATTTTGCGTTGGTTGGATACGGCAAACGAGAAAGCGACAGCGGGTGACTTGAAGTCCTCTGCCGGAGCTTTCGCAGAAGCATTGCGCGGTCGCCAAACTTTGGGCGCCGCCGATGCTCGCATCGAAACCAAGCTGAAGGAAGTCGAAAAGACTTTGTTGGCTAAAGGCATCAAGAAGCAGCAGATCATCGAAGCGCACGGCGCACTTGGTCCGGTCGCTTCCGCACAACCCGCTGCGAACGGGGCAGCTTCGACTGGTGCGGCTTCGACTGGTGTCCCAGCCTTGCCACCGCTGCCGACCAGCACCTTCAACACGAACCCATCGGTGAACAGCGTTGCTTCGCAAGCGATGCAGCAGGTGACTCCAGCCGTTGGACAGTCGCAACAACCTGCGGCGGTTCAACCAAGTGTGTTTGTGCCACAAAACGATCAATCGCGCACGCAAGCTGCGTCAGCCGTGCAAGCGGCTGAGCCAGTTGTCCCCAATCCAACTTTCGGTGGAGCGGGCAACGGCGATGAATTGTATCGTCGCGGTATCGAAGCCTTGAGCAAGGGCGAACGCAACGAAGCGTATGATCTGTTCAAGAAAGCCTGGGAATTCCAAGGCGAGATGGATCCACAGCTTCGCAATCAACTTCGCGAAAAGTTGAGTCTGATGTCGGTGCCAAGCGGCCAAGCTGAATCGGTTACCGCCTCGCCACTCGATCCGGTTGCACAGCAGCAATTGGCTGCTCGTCAACGATTGATGAGCGAAGTGACTGGCGAGATCGCTGCAGCCGAAGCGAACCAAGAGAGCGAACCGCTGGTGGTTGCAGAACGCTTGCAAGCACTTCGCACTCGAGTTTCGCAAGCGGACCTCGACGGTGCGGTTCGCAAGCAGATGTTGACGATTGTAGACCGAGCGATCACTTCGCATCAAATCTACATGAGCAATAATCAAGCGGCCATCGATCAGAACATGCGCAATCGCCAAGTCACCGAGCAGATCGCTCTGGATGATGAGGCTCGCTATAAGACTGAACAACAAGTTGCATCGTTGGTCGAAACCTACAACGACTTGATGGACAAGCACAGCTATGCGGAAGCAGAAGTGGTTGCCAAGCAAGTTGCACTGATCGACCCGAACTCGACAACTTCGCGGTTGCTGATTGCGAACGCTCGCAACGCTCGTAGCAACATGGAATACGAGAAGATCAAGACTCGTAAAGAAGATGGTTTCATCGCCTCGCTAAACGACGTCGATAGAGCAGCGACTCCAGTTAGTGACGCTGAGCTTTATCAACTGCCAGATGCAACGTACTGGAACGAGCTGAGCCGTCGTCGCTTGAGTGAAGTCTCTGAAGCTCGCCGCGGCATGACTCCGGCTGAGACGCAGATTTGGGAATTGTTGAATCAACCGATTCTTGTCGACTTCAAAGCGCGACCGCTGACCGAAGTGGTGCGAACGTTGTCGGACATGACAGGCATCATGATTCACGTCGATCAGGCTGGTTTGGCTGTCGAAGGATTCACGTCCGAGATGCCGATCACGCTTAGCCTGCCATCGCAGATTTCGTTGGAAAGTGCCTTGAATCTGATCCTTAACAGCCAGAACTTGGACTTTGTGGTTCAGAACGAAGTGCTGTTGATTACTTCGTCACGCAACACGGCGCAAGCCAATGTGCGACGCACTTACAATGTTCGCGACTTGGTTTTGCCGATTCCGAACTTTGTGACCGACTACAACAGCGGTATGGCTGGTGCATTGCGAAACGCGTATGAAACAGTCGGCCGCGGCTTGGTCGCTCAAACAGGTCCAGCTCCTACGCTGGCCGGCAACATGCAGCTAGCGAATGCGTCGATGGATCCGAACGCACCAGTGCTTGGACAGTTGAACAACCAAGGCATGATGAATGGTGGAATCCCTCCTCAAGCGATGTGGGGCCGTGGCTTCGGCAACAATCCACCGCAGTACGGTGCTGGTAACATGGGTGGTCAACCGATCAACATGGGCGGACCAACGCCGATGCAAGGTGGTGCCGTGATCGCTGACTTCGACACTCTGATGAACTTGATTCAACAGACGATCGATCCAGATTCGTGGTTGCAGGCCGGTGGAACGAACACGATCAGCCCGTATCCAGCAAGTTTGTCGATCGTTGTCAGTGCACCTCAAACGGTTCACGAACGTATCACCGACCTGCTCGAATCGCTGCGTCAGTTGGCTGACTTGCAAGTTACGATCGAAGTTAAGTTCATCACGCTCAGCGATAACTTCTTCGAACGTATCGGTGTGGACTTCGATATGAAGATCGATGACAATGTCCGTCGCTTGCCAAACGAAGATCAAGGTCCAAGTACGACAGTTGGTTTGTCGACCGGTCTGGGTGCCAACGGTGTTCCTGTGTTCAACAGCGATCTTGACGTAACGCTTCGCCAGGACAGCTTTACTAGTGCAGCTCCGCAGTTCGGTAATTTCGATGCCGCTTCGGGAGCAACGCTTGGTATCGCAATTTTGAGCGACCTGGAGCTGTTCTTCTTCATGAACGCAGCTCAAGGTGATACACGGTCGAACGTTCTGCAAGCTCCGCGAGTAACGATGTTCGACGGCCAGACAGCTTCGATCAACGATACGGTGCAAACACCGTTCGTAACGAGCCTGATTCCTGTGGTCGGTGACTTCGCCGTCGCTCAGCAGCCTGTGATTGTGGTGCTCAGCGAAGGTACAGTGCTGAACGTTCAAGCGGTTGTGTCGCCGGACAAACGATTTGTACGAGTGACGTTGAATCCGACGTTCTCACGCATCGACAGTGTCGCCACATTCACCTTCGAAGGTTCGCGTACGACACGTAACACGTCGGGTCGAACCGGCACCAACGTCCTCGATCCGGATGGAACCGTGGACGATGCCGACGATGACACGATTGTGACTACGCAAGGTACAACGGTTCAACAACCGAGCTTTGCGACCACTCAGGTTTCGACAACGGTTAGTGTTCCAGACGGTGGCACGATTCTGCTCGGCGGTATCAAGCGTATGCGTGAAGGCCGAATCGAGCGTGGTGTGCCAGTGCTCAGCAAGATTCCATATGTGAATCGCTTGTTCAAGAACACTGCGATCGGTCGCGAAACCAACACATTGATGATGACTGTGACACCTCGCATCATCATCCATGAAGAGGAAGAACAACTGTACGGCGTGAATCCGTAGGCTAAGTGCAACGAGTCACTCTCCTGACTCAAAGCAAACTGCCGCGCCATAACCCGCTTGGAGTTCTCTCCAAGCGGGTTTGTGCATTGAATGTGACGGTCATGCGGCCTTAGTAAGCAGGTGAATAAGGGTTTTTCGGGTTGCGGGTCCCACTCGGCTCAGCCAGTGCATGGGAGTAGTGGATTTAGGTTGAAGGTTACGGCCCAATGCATCAAAAGCCCGGAGTGAAGTTGCCGAAGTAACCAGACATTCTTGATTCATGGTGCCGTCCAATGGCAAGACGACCGGAAACCGCCGCTGCTCCCACAAGACTGCAACGCTGAATTGTGCCGCCGCAAGAATGTCTCGAGATGGTAGGGGGTTATCCCTAATCTCGCACGTGCTAGCTGATCTCAATACTCGCCGTGCGAAGCTGGAATCCTATCGGTCTAAGATGATTGTTGTTGGATTGTCTCGCACGACGCGGACTTCGGTTACTTCGACTAGTTACTCGACCGGCATTTCATACACTGGATGAACAACCCTGTTTCAACCCAATCGCTTCGTTGGCACTGGCAAGCCAGATGGGATGAAAAGAGTTCGTCACTCCATGTCCTATAGTTGGTGACGAGAATTTTAATCCCATAACTAAGGCTGGAGTGACGAACATGCTAAGTATAACCGACTGGTTTTGTTACGTTGGTTTTGACTATCAC